>JAVFAU010000083.1:0-7259 GCA_034002335.1 Bdellovibrionales bacterium
AACTCTTATGAAATCGGCACAATCGATCTCTTCCCTATCCGCAACTGTGCATTGCGAGGATAACACCTGGTTCTTCATATTGATCGAAATGGAAGAGCTCCCCTCTCAAAGAGGCGAAGTCCAAGGCGTACTTAGCATTCGAGACCTGCAAAAGCGCATCATCCTTCAAACGTATATCAAAGTGAGTCGGTGAGTAGTCCCACAAGGCTGGTTCCAATAAAAAACTCCGCGAGCAGCTGCCACGGAGTTTTTTGCCAGCTTTTATTTTCAGCCGAACGCTCAGCGCTTGCTCTTCTGACTCGTATCGTTCCCTAGCAACGCCGCAAACGGATTGTTGAACGGCGTCCCGCCACGAGGCCCACCGCCACCACTTGGTCGCGGTCCACCTTGAGAACGAGGCCCGTTGCCACCAGGACGAGGACCTCTTTCAGCAGAGCCAGCCGCGCGTGGCTGCGGTCCACCCACACGAGGCCCCGGAGTCGGTGTCGGACGAGGACGTGAATCCCCGCCGCCGCTACGGCCTTCACCACGAGCCGCCTGCTGAGGCGCTCGGCCGCCACGCTCGCGAGGAGCATTCGCATCAAGCACCATTGAAAGCGAAATCTGATTCTTCTCGGTATCGACTCCAAGCACGCGAATCGTCACTTGATCGCCCGGATTCGCGACTTTGCGCGGATCATCCACGAACTTTGTGGAAAGTTCCGAGATATGAACCAAACCGTCTTGATGAACGCCGATGTCAACGAACGCACCGAAGTTCGTTACATTCGTCACGATTCCAGGACAGATCATGCCTTCTTTAAGGTCTTTCACTTCAAAGATATCGTCACGGAACGCGAACACTTTAAACGGATCGCGCGGATCACGACCTGGCTTCTCAAGTTCGCGAACAATGTCGTCAAACGTGAACTCGCCGATAATCTGAGCCCATTTCGTGCGTAGGGCGAGAAGCTTCTTTGCGCCGTCCCCCATAAGTCCCGTCACCGGCACCGAAAGCTCCGCCGCCATATCGCGAACGGCCGCATAACGCTCAGGATGCACGCCCGTCGAATCAAGCGGATGCTTCCCTTGAGGAACACGCAAGAATCCCGCGGACTGCTCAAACACCTTCGGACTAAAACGCGTAACCTTAAGAAGCTGATCGCGCTCCGAGAAAAGTCCGTTGGTTTTTCTGTATTCGACAATCGACTTCGCGAGTGCCGGGCCAATACCCGCCACATACGAAAGAAGCGGCGCCGACGCCGTGTTGAGATCCACGCCAACACCGTTCACACAGCTCTCGACGACCTCGCCAAGCGACTTTTTCAAAGCTGTCTGCGAAACATCGTGTTGGTACTGCCCAACACCGATGCTCTTCGGATCGACTTTCACAAGCTCCGCAAGAGGATCCTGCAAACGTCGCGCAATCGAAATCGCACCACGAATCGTCAAATCCAAGTCCGGGAACTCTTCGCGAGCCACATCGCTTGCCGAATAAACAGAAGCGCCTGATTCGCTGACGAGGATCACTGGAATTTCTTTACCGATCTCTTTGAGCACCTTGCGAATAAAGGTTTCCGCCTCACGCCCGCCGGTTCCGTTTCCAACCGCGACCGCGTCGATCGCAATCTGCTTGGTTACTTCAGAGAAAAGGGCTTTGGCTTTTTCGTGAGCGCCATCTCCCAGAATCTGCAGAACCGTGTTTGAAATAAAGTTTCCTTGTTTATCAATCAGCGCGACTTTGCATCCCGTGCGAAGCCCCGGGTCGATTCCAAGAACGCAACGTGGACCAAACGGACTGCCGAGCAAAACCTTACGCACATTCTCAGCGAAAACGGTGATCGCATCGCGATCCGCGCCCTCTTTAAGAACACGGTGAACTTCGTTCGAAATCGAAGGATGTACATGAACCGTGTACGCGAGTTTCGCGCTCGTCTTCATGAACTCGACGACTTTGCCGATTTCCGCATTCGCCGCAACCGCCTTTTCAGCCTCTGCCGAAATGGCCGTGCGCTCAAAGGCCTGAAGGTTTCCGACCTCATCGCCTTCAACCGCAACCGTCAGTTCTTCTTCCGCCCAGCCTCGGCGCATCGCCAAATAACGATGTGAAGCTTTTTTGTCCGCCAAACTTTTCACCGGTTCAGCGAATTCGGCATACATCTCAAACTTCGAGTGAGCCTTGTAACCCTTCGCCTTCTTCGATGTGATTTTTCCGGAGTCGAAGAAGTTTTGACGAATGCGCTCACGCAAGACCGGATCGTTTGAAAGCTTTTCGACGATAATGTCTTGAGCACCTTTTAGAGCGAGGTCATACGTCGCGATCCCCGCCGGTACGTTTAAGAATTCCTTCGCTTTGATCTCGATCGTGACGTCTGGTTGAGCTTCGCCATGACTGATCGCCCACAGCCAATCGGCCAAAGGCTCAAGTCCCGCTTCACGCGCAAGCGTCGCCTTGGTTTTCTTTTTCTTTTTAAATGGACGGTAAATTTCCTCGAGTTCGCCCAGATCCAGACATTGCTCGATGCGCTTCTTCAATTCATCCGTCAGGTTCCCCTGACCATGAACCTCGGTCACGATGAACTCACGACGCTTGTTCAGCTCCGTAAGGGTTTCGTTCCCCTCGATGACGGCTCGAATTTCAACCTCGTCAAGGCCACCCGTTTTTTCTTTACGATAACGAGCGATGAAAGGAACCGTTCCACCTTCCGCGGCAAGCTCTAAAACCGCCTGCGCTGCTTTAAGGGAAACCTGTGCAAGAAACTTCTCGCGGTATGCCGCGAAGGAAATCGGTGTGAGACTCATAGTGCTCTCATTGGTACTCATAGTGAGACTCGTATTTCGAAATTATTTATGACGATAAAGGATCAAACCATTTGTAGGGTCATAAGGAGACACGCCGACGGTCACCTTATCACCCACGACCACGCGGATATTGAAGCGACGCATCTTGCCGCAGAGCCTCGCCACGATTTCGACGTTGTTTTCAAGCAGCACTTTGTAAAGCCCGCCTGCATTTACGTCGACAATCTTTCCTTCGAGTTGCGCCAAATCGTCTTTCGCCATATCCGCCTATATTTCCTTACGCCTTATAGTTTGAAATGAGGAACTTGATCCCCTGCTGAAACAGCACTTCCAAACGGTCATTTTGATTGCTGATGATAAAGCCCCATCCAAGGACCTTATGCAAGATGGGAGTTCGAGCTTCAAAGCTTTCTGACATCTTGTAGGCCAAAGGTTTAATCGCTTTATTCTTATCTTTCAATGTTTGCCATTGAGCCTCGAGATCGCCATTTCTGTCGATTTTGAGGTCATCTTTTTTCTTTTTCTTCTCACCGGCCAGCTTATCGGCATCTTTGGGTGTCGGCCGCATAGCTTCTAAAAGAGCCGACGACGGCGACCGCGTGTCTTCGCTCTCTGCCGTTTCACCTTCCGCATCAGAAGCCTCGTCCACCGCTTCTAAATCCAGAGCAGACTCCGCATCGGCGTCGAGCTCTCCCTGTCGAGAAAGCGACTCTTCTCTGTCCAGTTCTTCAGCAGCTTTTTTTGTTTTCCCAGATTTTGTCTTCTCGGCTTTCGCCTTCTCAGACGATTTCGCCTTTTTATCAGGCGTCCTCACCGACGCTTTTGCCACGGTGGCCTTGGTTGCCCCAGCCTTTTTCGGCGTAGCTTTGACCGCGACCTTCTTCGTGTCGACTGTCTTTGTCGCTTGGGCGTTTGATTTGCCGGGCTTCCCCTTGGCCACCGACTTCGCGGCCGCCTTTGGTAATGCCTTCGGCTTGGCCTTCACTCCACCCTTAGCCTTCTTCTCGGCCACCTTCTTCTCAGTCGTCTTCTTCTCAGTCGTCTTCTTCTCAGTCGCCTTCAGTGCCGGCTTCGAGGCCGTTTTAGAAACTGCTTTTGAACCCGACTTGGCTCCACTTTTCGAGCCTGACTTTCCTGTCGCCACCCATCCTCCGATGCGACGCGAAATTCGCCGCAGCCGATTTAGCACAGACCGCCCCTTAAATCACACATCATTGCGATTCAAACTCAACGTAGAGGAGACATCGCGATAAAACAAGTCTGAAGTCGCGTGCCGAGCCCCAAACAACAAGGTAAAACAGTTGCCATGAATAACGCTCCGACAAAGAACGCCCCTCTCAAGAACGCGGTGGTTTCTCAAACCCCAGTCTCCCTTAAAGCAATCGTTTCTTTCCTAGGAACGCTGGCCACTTCTTTTCATGAAGAGGGGGCTTCGGAGACATCCGTTCGCGCCGTGAGCAGCCCCGATCTCGCAACTCAAGACGACCTCGTTTTCATTTCCCAGCCTCAGCTTCTTGAGCAAAGTCTTTTGTCTCCCGCCAAAGCCTTTTGCTTTCACGAAAAGCTTCGCGACACTGTCACGACAAAAGCAGAACAGCTTGCCCAAAGACCACACTTCTTTTCACGCGAACCCGAGCGCGCGATGCGCGAGACCATCCAGGAGTTCTTTCAAAAAACCCCCTACGTAAACCGCGATACGGAGATTCTCATTCATCCGACCGCAGTGCTGCATCCGACCGCTCATATCGGAGATGGCGTACGCGTCGGTCCCTACGCCGTGATCGCCAAAGATGTCGTACTTGAGCATGGAGCCTCGATCGGCGCCCACTGTGTCATCGAAACCGGCGCCCATATTGGCGCCCGTACCGTGATCCATCCGCTCGTCTATATCGGTCACTCCTGCAGCATCGGCGTGGATTGCGAAATTCACCCAAGTTCCGTTATCGGCAAAGAGGGTTTCGGCTATGCCCACGACGCAAAGAACAACCACTACCGCATTCCCCACCTTGGCCGGGTCGTCATTGGCGACCGCGTTCACCTCGGCGCCAATGTCACGATCGATCGCGGAACGTTCGGCGAAACCCGCATCGACTCGGGCGCGATTCTCGACAATCGCGTGCACCTCGCGCACAACGTGACCGTTGGGGAGAACTCAATCATCACTTCAGGTTTTAGCGTCGCGGGATCATCCAAAATCGGACGAAATTTTTTAACCGGCGGAAACTCGTCTGTTACCGGCCACGTCGAGATCTGCGACAACGTGCAAATCGCGGGTGTCAGCGTGGTTCGAAAGTCCATTTCGACGCCAGGGGCCTACGGAGGCAACCCACTCGTCTCGCTAAAAGACTCCATCCGCATGAATGTCGCACTTACAAAGCTGCCGAGCCTTCTCAAGGCACTTGGCCTCGCGCAAAAGAAAGAGACCGATTCCTAAAAGCCTCCCGATCGATCCTAGACTTTCCCGCCTTGGCGAAGGCCTCGCTTCAAAGAGCGGGGTCCGAAATGCCTTGGAAGAAGCTCCGAAAACAGAACCATTTCCCGAACGCCTTTTAAGTCGGCCAGCCAAACCCTCGTCGTATCCGTCGAAAACTCGGCCAACACCTGAAGACAAAGAGCGCACGGCTCCGCCGGAGGGTTCATCTCCGTTACGACCACGACGTCTTGAATCTCCAAAGCCCCATCCGCGACGGCCGACAAAACCGCATTTCGCTCGGCACAAATCGTGGCGCCATAAGAGGCATTCTCGACATTGCACCCACGATACAGACGCCCTCGCTTATCGAGGATGGCCGCCCCCACCTGAAACTTCGAATAGGGCGCGTAAGCGCGCTTTCTGGTCTTTACCGCTTCGCGCCACGCAGTTTTGATTTCACGGGGAGTCTTAAAAGACTCGGGCTTCAGATTTTGTTTCATAGCATCAGCCTAAGGGCTCCTCCGACGAGCTGCAACCAAATGCCATGCAACAAAGTCATCCGTGAGGACTGTCAGGCGCCAATTCTAGTGGAGCAATTCATTTTGCCTGACACGGTTCTTGAGGTGAGTTAGCCATGTGCCCATGAGTTATGAATTCTACAAAATCCTACATCTCACAGCCCTTATCACCCTTTTCACTTCGCTTGGCGCGATCGCCCTCGTGGCAAAAGAGAAGCGCAAACCATTCATGATCCTACACGGCGTTTCGACGCTCGTGATGCTGGTCGCCGGTTTCGGACTTCTCGCTCGCATTGGAATGGCGAAAGAGTTCGGCACATGGGTTTGGTTAAAACTCATCATCTGGTTGGCACTTGGAGCGATGCCCGTCGTTCTTCGCAAAAAGCCAAACCTGACACTCCCCGTTTTGCTTTTCTCCATCGCGCTCGGCGCTGCCGCAGGTTCGATGGCGCTCTTCAAACCATAACTTTTCCTGTTCACACAGGCCGGCTCTGATACATGCGAAAAGCTCTAGCGAGACAAAGCGTCTCACTAGAGCTTTTTCTCTATGTACAGAATCATTTCTTACGAAAAGCAAACATCACGATCCATGACGAAACCGCCGACGCCTGTTAAGCTTCAAGGCTATGAAAGCGATCTGCACACCTTCTGAAATCGGATCTTTTGTCGTCGACGGCTCCAGCATTTTAATTGGCGGTTTTCTCGGCGTTGGAGCTCCGCACCGTCTTATCGAGGCGCTGGTGAATGCCGGCCGCAAAAATCTCACGATCATCTCAAACGATGCGGGCCGCCCCGGTGAAGGCGTCGGAAAACTCATCTCGGCAAAAGCCGTTTCAAAACTCTATGCTTCGCACATCGGAACAAATCCTGAGGCTCAAAAGCAGATGCGCGAAGGCACGCTTGAAGTCGAACTGGTTCCGCAAGGCACTCTGATCGAACGCATTCGCTCTCACGGCTTCGGCCTCGGCGGTGTCCTCACGAAAACCGGCCTAGGCACATTGGTCGAAGCTCCTAACGACGGACGTGAAGGTAAACGCGTCATCGAAATCGGCGGCGAAAAGTGGCTGCTCGATACACCGCTGGGAGCGGACTTCTCGTTTATTCGCTCAAAAGAGGCCGACTACTACGGAAACCTCAACTACCACTTCACGGCAAATAACTTCAACGCCATGATGGCGATGGCCGGTAAAACCGTCTTTGCGGAGGCCGACGAAATCGTAGCCGTCGGCGATCTCTCTCCCGACGACATCGACACACCGGGAGTTCTCGTCGACTACGTTCTGGAGGCACGCAATGAGTACCCTTGAAACACTTGAGCCCAAAGAACTCATCGCACGACGGGTTGCACGAGAACTTAAAAACGGAACGCTTGTAAATCTCGGCATCGGGCTTCCGACACTTGTCGCAAGCTACATTCCACCGACTGTGTCGGTCATGCTCGATTCTGAAAACGGGCTTATCGGAATGGGCTCACGCCCTCCTAAGGGCTTCGCAAATCGCAACCTCACAGATGCCGGAGGCAGCCCCGTTATGGCCCTTCCCGGAGC
>JAVFAU010000084.1:0-7229 GCA_034002335.1 Bdellovibrionales bacterium
TGTCGCCGGCCGCGATGGTAACGGTTGCCGGCATTAAGTCGTGATCGACAGGCGCGGTTTGAGGGCCGTTGGCCGTGCCTCCGACGGTATAACGATACGATACGTCCCGTTCTGTTTTTCCAGACAGTACGACTCGAATCGTGTGCTCCGAACTATCGCTTTCTGCCACCGACTGTCCGCTTGAGTTTACCATGCCACCAAATTGCAGAGTCGGCTTTGCTTCGTCGTCGATCAAAGTGAAATTGGTCGATGATGTTCTGAGGTCGATTGAGGTGTTGAATGAAATCAAAGAGAGAGTATGTTGCCGATCGCCGCTGTAGTAATCGTTATTGATGGGGCGAATCGCAAATGAACCGACCGTCGCACCTTGTGTGATCGAGAAACTTCCGGACAACTCCGTGTAGAGACCGACCGCGTCCGGCGATGTAATTTCCCAAGAGATAAGAACGGTTTCGGGAGCGGGGTCGTCCAACATGAGTACGATGAACGACTGGCTGTTTTCATGAACCGTAAACGGCTCGATGAATGCTTTGACGGTAGGGTTGGGTGTTGGACCAGGTGTCGATGGTGGATTGGAGTCATTGATAGAGTCTTGCAGCGTCGGAGTGGAGCCCACAAAACTCTTCAGTGTATTCATACAACCAGTCAGCGACAGACCGAGAAGAACGAGCGCACTGAAATTTACGAATCGAACAATACTTTGTTTTAAACCTGTGGTGAACATACGTACCTATCCTCATGTTTAAACGGCGATCTAAATATTCAGTCCATAATCTCCTGACATTCCTATCGGTATGTCTGGTCGCGGTTTACAGTTCTTTTTTCTGAAAATGATCTGAGTGTTCCCGGAATTCCACTGTCTCGGTTTGAGACGGTTACCGAAAAGTGAGACGGTTTCGAGTGGTTAGAGAGAGGTCCAGGAGGAATGTTTCAGAATGAGGAACTTTTTTCCTCTTTTGGCCTCAGATTCTCAGATCGAAGCGCCGATAGGTTCTTTGTGAGGCGATTTTCGCCTCCGTAAGAGACAAGACGCGGAGGTCTTTAAAGATGGTACGTTCTTCATTTATCGTTGTTTCAGACGATCAGCTTTTGATCCAGAAGGCTCATCAGTTTGGTCTTGTGAACGGTGTAACGGTGAAAGTGATGACACCGGCAGAGTATGAGGCAGCTAACGGCAAAGGTGGAGAAGTTCCAAGCCTTGTTGCTGGCAATGGACAAACGGAAAACACTTCGATGGCGAAGGTTCTCCCATTCCCTGGTACGCAAGCATACGGTTCCGTCGACGCTCGTCGTTCGGTATCGACAATCGACCAACTCGAAAGTGTTGCGATTGAAAGTGCGATCACGGCATTTAAAGGTAATTTGACAGAGGCCGCTAAAGCTTTGGGTATTGGTCGCGCGACTTTGTACCGTAAGGTGAAGGCTTATAATCTAGATCCGTCTGCTGCTCGTAAGAAGAAAGCAGCTTAAGACTTCCGTGAGACCTTCGAGCGGTCTTGTTCGCGGCGTTTTGGTAGTGACGATACTCGTCGGGGTATCGTCACTTTCTTTTTATACCGTCGAAAAAGCCGGCTTGATACGAGCCGTTCAAAGCGTTTGTGGATGGATCGATCACGAGTACGTGAAGCGTTCCGAAGAACCGGTGCAGCGCTTTATCAAAGACTGTTACAAGGGAGCGCGTTCAGACGCCGAGCTTGCGTTGAGTGGTCGGTACGGTTCGGACTCTCGTCGTGCGTTGGTCACGATTCTCAACGAAAAGCTGTCTGTCTTAAGAGTTTCACATTTGGCCGTGTACGCGCCCGATGAAACCGTCGCGATGTGGACGGGTGAGGGCCATCGTACGGGGGCGAAAGCCAGGATTGTCGATGGTGAGCTTGTAATTTCGCGTGTGATCGATGGCACGCCCGCGGCGCGAGGCGGAGTCCGTCAAGGGGACGTTCTTATTTCCATCGACGGCATCCCGATCATGGATCCGTATGAAGTCGAACTCACGAGCGGCGTTTGGGAGATTTTGAAGCCAGACGAGACACGCGTGAATGTTCCCGTGTACGGCGAAATCATTCGAGATGAGCTTGAACCTTATTGGAGCGTGAAGGACGAGCGTGAAGATGAAAGCCGCGGACACCTGCGTGTCTTGCGTGTGCCGTCGTTTCTCGCTCAAGCTTTTACGGGCCGCGCCTGGGAAAGCGCGCAAGCGGAAATCGCGAGTCTTCGAGACCGTGAGGATCGTCTGATTCTAGATCTACGAGGAAACCCTGGAGGCAGTGTGCCTGCCATGCTGCGCCTCCTCGGTGCTGTCACGTGTGATCGGGGACTGGCCGGCTGGATATACCGCGATCAGGTTCCTGAAACGAACGACTACGAAAAGTATCGAATTAAAGATCGAATCGAAATCGATTTACAGCTCGAGCGTCTTGAGCGGGATGGCGCAATCGCGATTGTTCCAGCCTCGTCGGAAGCTTGTTTTAAAGGGCGCTTGGGGGTGCTTGTTGATCAGGGAACGGGGTCCGTTTCGGAGATCTTCGCGCAGGCGATTAAAGAACGTCCGCGCTCCGTTGTCGCGGGCTGGAGAACGGCGGGTCATGTCGTGCTTGCGCGATGGTTCCAGGTCGCGGGCTTAAGTCGTGATTTCACGGTCTCGGTTCCTATCGCCCTCTACCGCTCGTCGAAGGGCGAGGAGCTTGAGCGTCAGGGGGTTTCACCCGATGAGATACTGACGGACGACTTAAGGCGATGGCGCGCGCGACGTGATCCGTGGATTCAAGATCTGTCGCGTTTGATTGAATCCCGTTGAACGTTTCGAAATGAGACGGTGTCGATGAAGTCGACGAGTGTCGAGCCTAAAGCAGCACGTTTGGTTAAAACCGAGATCAGGTCGAATACAGCGACGATGCCTCGACTCTTCTCGGAACATCCGTTGCACCTCTTGTGAGAGTACGTAGGGAAAACGGGTTTTGGAGGGCGTATGAGTTCAAACGATTCTAAGAATAAAGGTCCGCGCAAGGTTATCGACATTTCAGATCGCTTACCGTCGCGCAACCCACTCGATAAATTGAAATCCTTGAAGGTTCGTTTGGATCTCGAGCAAGCGAAGGTCGCGATTCCGATGTCGCTGCTCTCGATTGTCGTCATTGTAACGCTCGCGAATTCGCAGCTCCTGACTTCTCCAGAGGTCGTTGAGTCGCGTGAAATGGCCTCGCATGGGACTGTCATCGCTCCTTCGCGTGGAATCGCTTCTGTCCCGACAGGAACTTCTCAAAATGAAGACCTTCTGGTGCAGGAGATGGCCGCGAAAACATTGAGCGAAATTTCGGCGATTGGTCGTAAGCCGTCGGCGCTTGAGAAGCTCAGCATTGAGACGCTTGAGGGAAAATACGCGATTCGCATGAATGAATCTCAAAAAATATCTGAGATCGCGATCGCAGAGAATCAAATCGAGAATCCAATCGCATTTGATGCGAAGTTCGTTGAATCGAATCGCGAATGGATGCCGGTTTCTTTCGAGAAAAGCGTGCGAGTTCAAAATGAGGAATCCGCCGCCGGCAAGCACCAGGTTTATCACCTCGTGAATAAGTTCTCGATGCCGGTTGCACGGGTCGACGTTAGCCTGGATGGCGCGGGTCGATTGCTCAATATGAAAATCGTGCCTACGACAGCCGCTCAGTAATCTTTCACGTCATACGCTCATACGTCATAAGGTCCAGGCTTGAAAAGGGTTCTGGGCCTTTCGTTTGTTTAGTCTTGAGCCGATAAGACTTCATGGTTCTTAGGGATCCCCTAGAAAAGCCACGGGAACGATCTGCACGTCATTCGAAAGCGAGTGATGGTTTCGCTTTACCGTTTGATCGTTTGGCTTCTCACGTCGCGGACTTTGTTTTGCTTCTGCCGATCATGGCGCTTGCGATGGCTCCGTTTCGACGCAGTGGCATTGAGGCTCGTCTTCTCGGCGATTCTTACGGCGCCGATTTGGCTCTCGTAAAAGGGCTTCTCGCTGCGCTCGCGGTCGGTGTTCTTTGGGAGACTTTCTTTGTGGCTTTGTGGGGAACTTCGCCTGGCCGCGCGATCTTCGGTCTTCGTGTCGTGGATATGTGGACGGGCGGTAAACCTCGCTTGATCCATGCGTTCGCGCGTGCGGTGACGTGGTGGGCGAGTCTTTTTGTTCTTGGCGCTCCGTTTTTCGGTGTTTACGGAAATGCGAAGCGACGACCGATTCATGATCGTGTGGCCGACACCGAGGTTCGTTCGCGCAGCACGCGCCGGCAGTCGGCCGCCCCTCGTTTGGCGGAATTGGCGACAGGTTCTCTTTTCGCCACGCTGGCCCTGTTTTTCGCAACGATGGCTTTGTCGGGGCAAGTCTTTACGTTTCGTGAGAATGCGAAAATCGCCGACAAAAAAATGGAACCAGATTTGTGCCAGGACGTGTCCGTTGCGTTCGCCCGGTGGGAGAATCTTGTCGTCAAGCCGACCCGCATCTCCGTAGCATTGGGCCTTTCCGCCGCGGGAACTGTGGAGCCTTCGTGTTTAGAGCTCGAGGCGGACTACGCTCTTTGGAACAATCAAGGTCGCGTGCTTGGGTATCTCGGCAAAGCTCTGACGTATTACGGAGTGGATTCGGGTCAGGCTGAAAAATACTTTGGAAAAGTTTGTGAACTCGAACCCGACTCCGACGCGTGCCGCATGGTTGAGTGGTACAGGGAAGTCGCGGAATACGACTCAAGTCGCGCGCAAGAAGAAGTGGGAACGGATACACTCGATAAAATCGCGCGCCAGATGACAACCACGCGGTCTTCGGAAGTTTGGCCCGATTGGATGCGCCTTCTTGTTTTAAAAGAGATGTTTGTTCATCGCGGAGATCCCGATCTGATTCTGCAATTGACGCAAGACCCGGCTCAGGACGAGACCATTGGCGCCAAGCTTGTTGAGTATCGCACGCGAGCACTTTGGCGTTTGGATCAAAAGAGAGAAGCGAAAGCGACGTTCTTCAGTGCCGCCGATGCGTTGCCTCGCCGTCAGCGCGTGGTTTTGGCCTCGTGGCTCTGTAGTCGTGAGCTGTATGAAGCGTCTTGCAGTCAAGATGCGGATCGAGCCTGCGATATGATGGAGCGTTCCGCTCAGGTGGAGCAAGGTGACTTCGGCGTTCCGGCGCTGCTCTTGGCCTCTCTTCGTCATGCTGAGTGTCGCGTCGATAAAGGTCGCTCGACGACCGCGTCGTTCTCGCAGTTTGCGGATCGAGTCAAAAAGGCGGCCGACGAAGAAGGACGTAAGCTCGTTGAAACCGTTCATGTCTTGCGTTTCGAAGATCGCCGTCTCGGTATGGAGATTCTTCGTCAGATGGCTTCGGAAGAAGATCTCTCGGGAAGTCTATATTTGACCGAAGCGAATATTCGTTTGATCGAAGAGATCGCCAAAGAACCGTCGTCAAATAAAGAGGCGACCAAGGAGCTGTTGCAATTGCGTGAGCGTTGGTTCTCGTCGCGCGATGCAAGACGCTATGCCGATTGGGGCCGAGCTCTTTTTGAGGCGCTTTCGCGACGAGGCGAGTGGCAACGAGCGGCCGAAGTGGGCGTGATGCTCGGCGCGGAGTTCGAGTTTGATCAGAGGCTGCAACGACGTATCGCCGTTGCGGCTTGGAACGCGGGTAAAAGAAAGCTCGCGGCCGATTTGGTGGACTCACTCGAGAAATCGCGCCTTCCCGCCAGCGTCGAAGGCGGAGCTTTTTTAAGAAGATCGTCATCGGGAAGTCTCGATTCGTCGGCAGAAGCCACGGCGGAGGTTTCTGGCGAATCGGCAAAAGAAAGAGATGTCATCGAGTTGATTAGACGGTCTGGACGGCGCAGATGATCTTTCCTCTTTTGCGCGGACTTCTTTGGTTCCATCGCGCGCCGGTGACTTGGCTTATGGTCGCGCTGAACGTCGCTATTTTTTCTTGGACTTACCCGGCATACAAAATCGCGGATCAAGCCATGGAAGAAGTGCTCGACGACTCGGAGTTCATGAGCACGACGGGATTACTCTTATCACTTGAGATTTCAGGAAAATCAGAGCTGCGAACGCCTGCGGCGAACCTTGGTGTTGGGCCGACGGTGGAACCCAAGGGGCTTCGTGAGCTCGCAGAACGAAGCCTACGAGGCGATGAGGACTCGCGCGTTCTTCTTGGGCACATCGCGCTTCGGCGTTCGGGCTTCATCGAGGAGACGTTTGCGAAGTTTCAAGAGCAGCCAGAATTCGCGGCTGGCGTCGGCGATGCCGTCGCCGTCGAAAAGTGGCAAGAAGGTGTTGAGCGGCTCTTTGAGGTGCAGGGGGTTCATCCCTCGTATCGTTTGGGGTTGAGCTCTGGGCGCTCCGAGCCGTGGCGTTGGTTGACTTACCAAATCGCGCACTCAGGGTTTCTTCATCTGTTTTGGAACATGATCTTTCTTTTGATCTTCGGAACGTTCGTCGAACATTCTCGAGGTTCACTCGCGAGTTTTCTCACGGTATGGCTCGGTGGCTTGGGTGGAGCGTTGGTGTTCACGTTAGCTTCGGGGCTGTCGGCGTCGCCGCTAGTCGGAGCAAGCGCGGCCGTCTCGGCATTGATTGCGGTCGCGGCAAGCAACATGCGTCGCCGTTTGCCGTTTGTATATTGGTTGTTGCCGATACAAGGGTATTACGGTGTCGCATGGTTGCCGGCGTGGGTCCTGATTCCGGCATTCGTTCTGCCTGATCTAAGCGGTTGGCTGTCGTCACAGCCGGGGTTTTCGGGCGTGGCATACACGGCGCATTTAGGCGGAGCCTTCATCGGCTTTGCGCTCTCGCGGGTTTTTAAAGAGCGCCCGCAAGCATTCACCGAACTCGCTCAAAGCGTGACGGGAACGGCCGCGTCGTCCACGCGACTTGCAGCCTGACGTTTTAAATCACGTCGAATGACGGTTTGAAAAACCTCTCTCCAATTGTAACGAGCGTCGAGTCGAGTCAGCTTGAGATCGCTGAGGCGATATCCTTGGCCGAGCATGAATGTTTCCCAAGTCGACATCGCGTTTTCGATTAGCGTCGCTTCTATCGGCTGAAGCTCGCCGCGCGCCAACGCATCGGCGTATTTTGGATTGTCTTTCAAGGCGTCTTCGAACGCTTCAATGAAACGTAATATCTCGTGTTGCGGTCGCGGCTGTTGGCCGAACTTTGTCGTGAATTCGGCATAGGCGCGATAGCGGGTGGGACCGTCGAAATCGGGAGCCAATAAAAAGAAAT
This sequence comes from Bdellovibrionales bacterium, assembly GCA_034002335.1. Classification (GTDB taxonomy): domain Bacteria; phylum Bdellovibrionota; class Bdellovibrionia; order Bdellovibrionales; family JAMPXM01. The sequence goes on from JAVFAU010000084.1 coordinate 7,228, forward strand.
CC
>JAVFAU010000085.1:0-7180 GCA_034002335.1 Bdellovibrionales bacterium
CAGCCTTAACCGTGGGAACAGTGCTGTCCGTGTTCATGACAGCTTCAATCCTGTCGCAAACTGCGTTTGCACAATCGACTCCGATCAATTCGACGACACCGGCTCCTGATGGCGAAATTTCCGCGGAACGCCTTCGTGCTCAAAAGCTGTTTCAAGCCATCACCGCCGTGCGCGTCCCTATCGATGATTCACGCCTTGTCCAAATGGAAGGTCTTCTTCGATCGGGAAACCCACGCGCGGCTGTCGCTGTCGCGACTCAAGACCCGCTTTTCTATGACATTCAGATTCGAGATCTCGGACGCCGTATGTCGACTTGGGAAGAGACGATCCGCGCCCCCATGTCTGATTTCGTCGCGACGTTGATTGGGGTTGTGCGCGATAGCGACACGACAAGCGCGAAAGAGCTTCTTACAGGAAACTTCTTTTATCGCGTGAATCCGGCGGTCATCGCGACTTTGCCGGCGAACGCGACGATTCGCCAAGTCGAACTCACCGATTTTTTGAGCTCGAATAACCATTACGCCGATCTCACGGCCCGCGACCTTTCTCCGCACGCGGTCTTGATTCGTCAATCACCTCAGCGCGCGGTTCAAAACGGAGCCGCTATCAACCATCCGGATCCGGCTGGCTTGATTACATCGCGGTCGTTCGTACAAGCTCACGCCGTCGCGGGAACCAATCGCCGCATGGTCGAGTACGCCTTCCGCCAGTTCATGTGCGTCGATATGAACGACTGGGCCGATGCCAACGGTTCCGACGAACGCGTCAGCCAAGACGTCACACGCACTCCTTCTGATAGCGTCAACTTGTATCAAACGACTTGTAAATCGTGTCACTCCGGCATGGACGGCTTCCGTGGCGCCTTCGCGTACCTTGATTTCACCAACAACCGCCCGACCTTCAGCGCAAACGTTGTCGGCAAGATGACTCGCAACCAAACCGAGTTTCCTCAAGGCTATCGCATCACGGACAACTCAATCGTGAACTACGCGGTCGGCACTAAAAACATGGATCAATTCGGTTGGCGCAGCGGCATCTACGGAACCGGCATCCAGGACTTCGGCAAAATGCTGGCCGACTCGCGCGGCTTCTCTCGCTGTATGGTGAAACAAGCGTTCCGCCAAATTTGCCGCCGCAAGCCTCTTGTACAAGAGGAACACTCGATTCGTTCTTTGGCCGATCAGTTCGAAACAGATGGCTACCACATGCGCCGCCTCTTTGAGGTCGTCGCTCTTCAACCCAACTGTGTGAACTAAGAAGGGGCATCGATATGAAAAACAAATTTAAACCGATGACTCTTTCTCAAAAACAAAAACTGTTCGCCTCGGCCGGCCTTCCGATGGTTGCGCTCATCTTGATACTCGGATTCCAAAACTGTAGTCCGGGCGTCGTGATCAGTTCAAAACTTGCGTCGACGGGCGAAACGTTCACACCGACGGCACGTCTTAACTTGGATGAAGACACCAAGCCGGTAACGGTCGCGCACTCCGAAAACGTGCTGGTTTCGCTGCAAATGTTGACGGGAGTTCGAACTCTTTCAACGCGAACTCTCAACACTGTTTCGAGCGCACAAGCTAAAATCACAGAAACAGGGCGAGCGGATTCCGTGAACGCGCCCATGTGGCTGGCTGTCACAAACCTCGCGGGCGAGGTCTGCTTGGATCTCATCGACGAAGAACGAGCCAAAGCCGCTGGAGAACGAAGGTTCTTTGGCCAGGTCGATTTCGCCGCTGGTCCAGCCAGCCTAAGTCAAAACGTAAGAAACGATGCAATTCGCCGCATGGCTCGTAATTTCTGGGGAAGAAACGAAACTGCGGCCGAACGCACTGTCATCAATATGAGCATGGAACAGATTCTAGAGCTCCCTCGTCGCACAAACGCGAACGAGGTGACCGATACGCAAGACGTCGTTCTCTTCATGTGTACGTCGATGCTGTCGTCTCTGGACGCGATTAAGTTCTAGTAATTCACCCTCGCTAAAGGGCTGAATGGAACTTTCGACTCCAAGAGTCGATACTGAATTGGGATAGAAGTTTTAGGGGTTGCGCAAGGGGTTCAAAGGGGGCGTTGTGAAAGATAAAAAAAATGATGACGTGATATCAAAGCTTGTCGTCGATGAAAGCACGGGGGAAGAGCGCCTCATCACACTTCATCGCGATCACCCGAAACCGGTCACCCGTCGCGATTTCCTTTCAACAGGGATCATCGGTTTTTCGGGCATGATGGTCGCACCTTCCATCCTCAACGTTTTGGCTCGACCTGAGTTCGCGTTCGGTCAAGAAACCGATCAGTGTTCGACAAGCGGCGGAGGCTTACCCGCGTTTATCACAGTCAACCTCTCGGGCGGCGCCTCTCTTTCTGGAAACCTTCCCCCATTGAACGAAGGACGTGACCCGCTGCCCGGTTATTCACTACTCGGACTTGGTCCTGACTCCGGCGTTATGCTTAACGACACGATGAGTTCGACCATGTTCCAAGGTGTTCGCGTCGCGGGTACACGCAACGCGACCGTGCCGGCTGGTCACTTCTGGCTCGGACTCGCCAATCGAGCGGCTCAGGGAACCGTCGACAAAACATCTCTCGTGAACGTCTGCATCGCCTCCGCCGACGACAACTCCGGAAACCGCAAAGACGTCTCGGGCCTCATCATGGCGTCGGGTCTTTCGGGCGAAATTCTTCCGAACCTCGGGACAACCGCCAACACACCGACCGGGATCGGCCACCAAGCCGCGATCGTAACGCCCGAGGCTCCTTTGATCGTACGAAACTATTCGGATATCGCTGGCTCCCTGCGACCTGCGGGAACATTGGCAACACGCCTCACGGATGCCCGCCGCAAAAAACTTCTCGAACTCGTAGGTTCTCTTTCCGGTTCGCAAGCGCGCACTGTCGCGTCTCCAGGAAGCGCGACGGGAATAACGCTTGCCCGCGTCGTAGAATGCGCGACGGGCAAGAATGTCGAGCTCGCGGCGACGACTGACCCTGGAATCGACCCAGGGCTCGAACCCTCTGTCGCAAGCATCTGGGGCATCAACCCAAATAACAAAACCGGCACGGCCTACGCCCAAGCCGCGATGATCTACAACTCGCTCAAGGGCAACGCCTCGACGTCGGGTATCAACCTCGGTGGTTACGATTATCACGGTAACGCGCGCGCGACGACCAACCAGCGCGATCGAGAGGCCGGCGAACTCGTAGGAAGAATCCTTGAAACCGCGGCCGTGATGAACAAAGCCGTCATGATTTACGTCACAAGCGACGGCTCCGTGAGTGCCCCAGGCGGCTCGGCGTTCGGCGATCGGTACACAAACGACTCGGGAACGCGCGGTATGGACTACATTCTCGCATTCCATCCGAACTCTCGTCCGCAAGTTAAGAACGATCCGTTCAAACACCAGATCGGCTTCTATACGAGCGGTCAGGGCGCAAGCGACCAGTCCGTTGTGGGATCGGTCGAAAAAGCGGCGGCGGCCGTGTTGGCCAACTACCTTTCGTTCGCCAATCAGATGGTCCGCTTCGACACGGTTGCGTCGGGAGTCTTTCAGCGTGGCGACATGGATGAAGTCGTTCGCATCCTGCCGGCCTCGTAAAGAGACCGGCGGTTATTCGAGATATATCGTGGAACGTGTACAGGCCCCAGAGGAGAACGAATCATGTCGGATGTGAATCCGAAAGACTCAAGCCCCAATCAACGACTTGGCAGATCGACCGGAGGTCACTTCGGTTCGCGTCTGCTCGTCGGCCTCGTCTCCGCGACTTGTATCTTGATGTATCAAAACTGCGGCGTCGATTTCGTTCCCGTGAACAGTTCGCTTGAGAGCATGGGCGACTTCGTTTGCGGCTCCACGCTTGAAGCGGCGTTTTCAAAAACCTATCATCCGTTTCTTGTTTCCAACTGCGCGACCTGCCACTCGAGCATTCAAGGGCCGCGATTCGCGATCGGCGACGCCGCGACCGCCTTTTCTGAATTCAATCTCACGACGCAAGAGACCCTTAAGATCTACGCGGAAAACCCAAACCATGGTTCGGGTGCCGGTGGCACGCGCCACACGGCCGCGATCGCGGTCGCGGAAGCAAGATTCAATTCGTGCAAAGGCGGAGACGATAGCGGCACCGTCGAGCGCGTCGTCACAGCTCGCACGCAACCACTTCGTTTAAACGCGACGGCCACCGCCGCCCTGCGGTCGTACGAAACCCTCGACTCCCAACTCGAACTCGGCGCCACCAACCTCGGCGGCGCGAGGCTTCACTTTCAAGTCCTCATCAACACAGGGTTGAGCGTTCCAGCCTACGTCATCACACGTCCAAGCTTGCAAACAGGTACGGCCACGGTTGCGGTTAAGAGCATCACCATTCGCATCAACGGCCAGGTTGTACCGGCGGCCAATGCGTTCAATACCGTCGACCGCGTCATCAATCCGAATACGAACCCGCTCAACGGACAGACGCCGAACGGAAACCTCTCCACAGGCTCCGCCATCTTCGAGTTTCCAGGCGCCAATCCAATATCCGACACGGTCCAGTTTGAATTCGAATTGCTGCGCGCCCAGTGATCTAACACCGGGAAGTCGTGTAACCTGAAAGCGTTTATGAAAACGTCTTTCGCATGCCCTGCCACTCACGCTCCACTCATTCAAGACGGCGACGAGTGGCGCACCCAGGACAGCTCAGTACGCTACCCGCAGGTGGGAGGCATCCCTTGGCTTTTTCCAGACCCGCGCTTTACATTGGCGGACTGGAAGGAACGGGCGAGTTTTCAAATCACCTATCTTGAAAATGAAATCGAAACGCTCAAAGCCGCAATCAAATCCTCGACCTCGAAACTGACGCGCCAACGGCTTGAGGCAAAACGCGGACTGCAAATTCAACATATCGAAATGCTGCGCAAGGTGCTGGCGCCACTGAAGCCGTCCTCGAAGCTTTCGCTACCGCAACAAAAGGCGTTCGGCTACCGCCTGCCCCTAAGACAAGGGCTCATGGGCTACTTTCCCAATCTGATTCGAGATTGGAACGTCGATTACCAAACGGAAAACCAAGCTCTTTTAAACGCGGTCACGACACTCCTTCAAAAACACGAGTCGATGACGAGTCACACAAAGATCCTTGTGCTCGGCGCCGGCGCTTCGCGCCTCGCCTACGACCTCTCTCTTCTTCCCGCGTCACCACAGGTCATGGCGTTTGACCTCAATCCCATTTTGCTTTTGGCCGCAAAGTCCATCTCCTCGGGCCAAAAGATTCAAGCCGTTGAATCGCCCTTTTCTCCGAAGAATCCGATGACCCCAGGGCGCGTTGTCGAACTCATGGCCCCGGCGGGAGCGACATCTCGCCTCAGTTTCGCGTTTGGCGACGTCTACGCCCTGCCATTTGCCGAAAGCAGCTTCGACATCTGCATCACGCCGTGGTTGATCGATATTCTTCCGCGCCACCTCAAAGAACTCACGGCCTCGATCGCTCGGGTTTTGAAACCCCAAGGTGTCTGGCTCAACTCCGGCTCATGGCACTTCGAGTTTCGAAATGAACTCGAAAACGTCTCGCTTGCGGAAGCATGCGAACGAGCCCCCGAGTTCGGATTCAAATCACTCGAATTCGGACAAATCGAAACTCCCTATTTGCAATCCGAGTTCGATGCCCATCGACGCTTCGAAACACTTTCGCAATTCGCGTGGCGACGAGATCACACTCCGCCACCACAAACTTTGCCTGCAATCGACGATCGCGCACCTTGGATCATACAGCCGACTCAGCCAGTTCCAGCCCTGCCGACACTGATGCAAGACGCGCAAACACATGCCGTTAAAGCGCTCGTGCTTTCGCTCGTCGACGGAGCCAGGTCTCTTCACGACATCGCGGCTATCGTCGCCGAGGAAAATTCTCTTTCGGCGGATCAAGCCCTCGATGCCGTTCAAACTTTCTTTGATCGCTATCTTTCGGACCATCGCTTTCGCGGCGAAAGCTGATCGTCGCGCATCGACCTTGAGCTTTACCTCAATTCTCCGACCACGACGTAACCATCGCCCCAAGGGGTAGAGCGTTTCTCAAGGCCTTTGGAGATATGCACCTTACCGTCGGCGCCAATAAGCACGGCGCGAAACCCGTGTTTTTCGATAAGAGGCATGGCGGCTTCTGGCCCCAATACAAATGCCGTCGTCGACCAGGTGTCGGCATCGACACCTTTTTTGGCGATGATCGTCGCTTGTCGACTCCTTGAGGCCGATCGACCTGTTTTCGTATCGAGAATGTGATGCACCCGGCGTCCATCTTTAAAAAAATATTTTTCATCGTCGCCTGAAGTGGTGATCGAGAAGTCCGTGCCATAAATCCGCAAAATCGCCTTTTCGTTGTCATAGGGGTCACGCACACCCGTCGTCCACTCCGCGCCGCCAGGCTTCTTTCCCCAAAATACGGTGTCGCCGCTGCCATCGGCATAGCCGCCCTTGTAACCGAGAGCCTTTAACTTTTCCGCAGCAATGTCGGCCGCATATCCCTTACCCACAGCGCCCAAACCAAGCTTCATGCCCTTTTCTTTTAAAAAGACCGTCGACTTGCCCTCGTCCAATACGACAGCGCGCCAGTTCACCAAGGGCAGGCGTTCTTTGATTTCCTTTTCCGTCGGCTCACGCTCTTGCCCTTTTTTAAAACTATAGAGCCCCCAAAACGCATTGAACGTAGGATCAAACGCCCCATTCGACTCCTTCGCGACAACAAGCGCGTCTCGCAGGATACGAAACAGCTCACGACTCACTTCGACCGGTTTTAAACCAGCGGCTTGATTGACCTTTGAAAGCTCCGTCTCGGGCATCCATTCGCTCATCCAGTTATTGATGCGGCGAGCCTCACCCAACGCCGTCGCGATATCGGCCCGGGCCTTTTCCTGCTGCTCTCGCTGAATCACGACGCACATTTTAAAGGGTGTTCCCATCTCGGCACGATCACCACATTCCAAATACTCGGCCGACGTCGCTGCGACAGTTCGCTGCACACCGAAAAAAAGAAGAAGCGCGGCTGCGACTAAACACAAAAGGCTGATTCTTGCCAAATTCATACGTCTCCCCTCATGGTTCCCAAACGATTGCTCGACGAACCCGTCTCGACAATGGTAGCAACAGCGTGATCTTAAAATCGTCGTTATTTACGGGGGAAGCAATCATGGCGAAATTCGCGAATATTAAAGTTGAACTCC
>JAVFAU010000086.1:0-7180 GCA_034002335.1 Bdellovibrionales bacterium
AAAACTGACGATCGTATTCAGACACGACACGCGACGTATCGAGCCTCATGCGAATACGGGTCTTCTTAGTGAAGACGGCGTGGAATTCGACGTGATCGGCACGACGACTCTGAGCGAGCTTTCAAAAAAGCCGATGTCGATTTCTCGAAACGGACAAGCGATCGGGAGCCTCGAACTACGTGAAAATGAGGCGACCGCGCTTTCTCCTAGTTTTGATTTAAAAGAAGACGAAGATAAACGCGACTTGCTTCTTGCCGGTAAATGGATCGGTGGGGTGCAGGTCGGTTTGCTTTTGTTGATTCTTGTTTTAGGACACTTCCTTCAAGACGCGAAGAACGACGAAAACGTCACGCAGATTCGTGTTGTCGAGATGGACAAGCCGGTTCCTCCTCCGCCGGTTATGAAACAACCGGTCGTGGCTCCGCAGAAGAAGGTCGTGAAACAGGCCGTTCAACCGCAGCCTCGCAAGGTCGTGCAGCAGAGGCAGCCTAAGCCACAACCTCGCATCGTAACAAAGAACGCTCCTAAAACTCCGACTCGCAATCGCCAAGCGACGGCGCGTGTCCCAAAAACGGCACCCGCGATCGAAAACATGGGCGCCCTCGGCGCGCTTGGTGGCGTGTCCAAGAAAATGCAGTCCGGTGGCGGTCTTAACTTGAGCGGCGCTTCGCTTGCTCGCGGTGGAGATCGTGGCACGGGTGGCGGCGGCGTTGGAAACGGTGGCGCTGGTGGGATCTCCGGTGCCCTTTTTGGGAAGGGTCTGATTGCGGCGTCAAACGGCTCCGGCGCGCGTGCTGGATCGGCCGGTGGCTACGGTACAAAAGGTAAAGGCGGCGGTCGTGCCGGTTACGGTACGCGAAATATGCTAGGGGCTTCAGGTGGTTACGTGGCTCCGCTTGATAGCGAATCTTTTGTCGGTGGCGGACTCACGCGTGAACAAGTTGAAGAAGTCATTCTCCGTAACATGGGACAAATCACGTACTGTTACGAAAAAGGGCTCCAAGTTGAACCTTCTTTAAAGGGTCGCGTCGCCGTGAGCTTCGTAATTGGATCTGGCGGTCAAGTGAACTCGGCACGAGTCCAGCATTCATCTGTCGCGTCGAGACAGCTGGAAGGCTGTATCGTGGGACGAGTGAAAGGGTTCAAGTTCCCACGACCTGTAGCGGGTGTGAATGTACAAGTTCAGTATCCGTTTAGCTTCCAGAGGGTTTCGGCAAATTAATAGGGCTGCGAAATTTAGCAGCCCCCAAAGCACGGATGGGTGTCTGTTATGGCAAAGCGAACGACTGAAAATCAAAAGGCTCTCTCGGCAGTTTTAACGGCGAGCCTTCTCGCGACAGGTCTTCTTACGGGGCTTGTCGGTTGTGGAGCTCCAGGATCTGATCCAACGGCTCAGTACAGCGATCTCGGAGCCGTCGTTCCTCCGCACGAAGAAAAGGCCCGTACCCAGGCCGTCATCGACCGCTCTTACCTGATTGATCCGGAAAAAGATGTGACGTTCATCGAAGGTGAGACGGCCTCTTTTAAAATTCGTGTTCACACCTACTTCCCAGTCGATTCTTACCAACTCAAGGTCGTCGATCTTCCGAATGAAGTCGGAGGCTTTAGTCTTTCAAAGCTCGATACAGAGCCGGGAACATACGTTGCGACGTGGGCGGCGCCGAAAGGGTTCATTCCGGCGGATAAAATCGAACGTTCGATTTTTTATCGCCTCGAATTGGCCGACGTACGATCGCAAGACCCTTCGGTCGAAGCTTTGTTCCGCTCCATCAATCGGGTTCAAGACTTCTCTTTCCGTGTTCGTCGTAACGGACAGTCGCCCGAAATCGTTCGTATGAGCGAATTGCCAACCGAGATCAATCAGGGCCAGATGACGACGTTCACAGTCGATGTGTCGGACCCGGCTTCCTACGACGGATATGCGCCTCGTTTGGACAGTTACTTCCGCGGAACCAATAAAACAGAGAGTGGTTACGAAGCAAACGGAGCGACTTACGTCCGCGTCGAGTCGGTTCCAAAGCACCTTGGAAACGGCGTTTGGAGATTCCAGTTCGTATTCGATACGAAAAACAACGATGTCGGAGCGCAACTTGATCGCGACGGCAAACGTGTCGACGGCGCAACGCACTTGCAGACGCGCATGTTCTTTAAGGCCTATAGCGCAAGCGGCGGTGTTTCGAGCGAGAAGCTTGTTTTGACGAAGATCAAGTACGCGAAACCGCAGGTCGCTGTCGTGAAACAAGAAGTTTGTACGGCTCCAGCTCCGGCCGCAAAGCCAGCCGCGGCAGCAAAACCAGCGACGAAAACTGAAGAGAAAAAGTAACGAGTCAGTGACCAGAGGTTAAAGATGAAAAAGACTTTAGGACAATCCATCAAATCGGCGCTGCTTGTAACGACTGTGGTTTTCGGAGCCTCTTTCCTGGGAACGGGAATGGCTCAAGCTCAGGCGGACTTCGATTCTTTGGGATCGAATGAAGGCATTCTCAAGCGGGCGCGTGCTTTGAGCACGCAGCAGAAAGTGCGCATCGTTCAAAAACGAGCGGTGGATCGCAACCTTCGTTTTGAGTTTGGCGGATCATACGGCGGTGTCACGGGTGGAAACTCGTACTTAAGCACGCAGCCGATGACGGGTTCTATTGAATTCCACATCAACCCGCGCATTTCAATCGGTGCGCGCTACTCTCAATACACGAACCAGCTTTCGAATGAGGGAAAGTCGCAGTTCGAGGCGGCGCGCTCGGCGCACGCGGCGGGACGCACGGACTACACCGTACCGGAAATCGATCTTCCGAAATCATCCATGATGGGAACGATCAGCTACTATCCGATGTACGGTAAACTCAACTTCTTCGACCTTTCGGTCGTGCAGTTCGACTTCTACGTTGTCGGCGGTTACGGCCAGATGGAGTTGAAATCAGGCAATTCAAGCACATGGACGGCTGGTGGCGGCGTCGGTTTCTGGTGGAGCAAGCATTTTAGCTCTCGCTTTGAAGTTCGACATCAAGCTTACCAAGACAAAGTTCACACCGGTACACGCGACATCGGGATGGTCGTCGGCACGATCGGAATTGGATTGTTGTTATGACCATCACGACTCGTCAAACTTTGAAGTTCGTTCTTGCGATGGTGGCCTTGATCGCCATAGCGCAAGCCGCGAATGCGAAAACGGATCGACTTCAGTTGTCGGACCGCACGCTCATGAAAGATGCGCGTCTCGCGTTTGAAAAGAAGGACTACAAAAAAGCGCTTTCTCTTTACGAAGAGGTGCCCCAGGCTTCGGACTACTGGGCGGAGGCTTTGGAAGAGCGCGCATGGTCGCATTTGCACCTTAAAGAGCACGATCGGGCGCTTGCGTTAGTCAAGACATTGCAAGCTCCTCCGATGAACGCTGAAATCGGCGGCGAGCCTTACTTGCTGACGACGCTTATTCATTTACGCCTTTGCAACTACAATGAGCTTTTTAAAACGATGAAACGTTTTAAATCAGACATTCAGCCACGCCACACGGCGATGAAAGAACTCGCGAAAACGGGCGAGACAGAAGAGACGCAGAAGATGATCAACCGATCGCTCGATGCGAAAGCGATGACGCGTGTGACGGCTGGCGGAGACCTTACCAAGCTTCCTCGCCTGTTTTACCGAGACGCCAAAATTCAAGAAGCTTTTCAAGCTATGTTGAAACCAGGCGCATCGGATCGCTTTCCGCGCATTATCGCGCTTCGCATGAAGGCGTTGGCCGAGCGAGACGCCAAAGAAACAGAAGATATTCTTCGCAAGCTTCACCTTGTCGAAGTCGAATCGGTGAGCCGCATCTATGCCGTTCAGCATCTGGCTGACGCGAAGAAGGCTCCTGAGAAGATCAAGCGCGACGCTGAGACTCTCGTATTTCCAGACGACGACGGTGATATTTGGTTGGATGAACTCGACAGCTATCACGTCAATGCCAAGGGATGCCCTGGCGCCGTTCAAACTCCGTCTTTAGCTAAAGGACAAAAGCCATGAAGACGTTCGAATTTTTTAAACTCTCCGTTCCGGCTCTGGTGCTGATGGCTGCGGCCTGTTCGCCCGAGAACCCGCGTTTGATGGCGCCACCAGTGACCTACGGGATCGCGGAGACAGAGGCAAAGCCGTTGATGGTGAGTGTCACTCCTAAAGTGGACATTTTGATGGTCATCGATAACTCGGATTCGATGCTCGACGAGCAGAACGATTTGAGCCGAAACATCGATCGTTTCGCCAAGGGAATTGCGACAAACAGCGGAATCGACTTTCACATCGGCGCGGTCTCCGTATGGGACTCCATCACGTTTAAAGAGATGCAAAAAGAATACGGCCCCGGAGAGCTTCGTCGTCTGAAGGGACCAGACGGCAAAACGTTGCCGGACTCTTTTGGTCGTTTCGTTTCGAGCCGCGTGGATTATGATTCTTATCTCGCCCAGCAGGGCGTCGATCTGACGAAGGATCCAGGATGGTTGCAGGTTCTTCGCGCTTCGATGAAAATCGGAACCGAAACTTTTAACGAAAAGTGGCGCGAAGAAAAAACCGGTGGTCCAAACGTCGAAGAGATTTTCTCGCCGGTTCGCTCGGCATTGAGCGCGCCGATGTCAACGGGTGTGAACAAGGGATTCCGTCGTAAGGACGCTCACTTTGTCATGATCTTCATTACTGATAGCGAAGCATCCGTGCGCAACGCCGATGGCACTTCGTTTGACCTTTCGTCGGGAGAACTTCAAGAGTTCCTTCGTGCCGAGTTGGGTGAAAACTACCGCGATCAGGTTTCCGCTCTCGGTATTCTCGCGCGCAGCACGGATTCCCCTATGGAGCGCGATCCAGCGATTCGTTACGCGAGCCGCGGGCCGACGGAACCGGTGAACATCCAGTCGTTCATTCGCGACCTCGGTGGTCGTTGGATGGGCTTACGTGACAAAAACTACGGCGACGCGATGGCTGAATTCGGCTCATATGTTCGCTCTCGTACGCTTGCTCGCCCTCGCGTCGAACTTGATATGATCCCGGAGTGGGGCACGATCAGCGTGACGTTGAACGGTGAAAAACTCGAATTGGGTGAAGGTTGGGTTTACGATGACGTGCGTAACAGCATTCTCATCAACGGCGATCTTTCGAAGATGAAAACCTCGGGAACTTCGCAAGCCCTTGATATCAAGGTCGAGTACACGCCGGTTGCCGCAAGCTCGTTGCGCGGCGGCCGAGTTCAAGTCGTACAGTAAAATCGCGCCTTAACGCGGACAAGTCACAATCTGTCCCGAAGACAGAGCCTCCTCTCGATCGGTGTGTCGAAAGGGGGCTTTGTCGTTTATGCGGAGCGGAAAAACTCAGCTCAGGCTTAAATCTTAAGCATTCTGTTATTCGAGCATTGACGGTGTGCCACACGGCAACCAAGACTTTGGTTTTGGAGGGGAACCACGGATGGGGCCACTTTGAGTGGGCCATTTTGATTTTTGGGAGCGTCCGTGCGCAATAAAAAACTCGAGATCGTCGGTTTTAAATCGTTCAAAGACCGTACGGTCATTCAATTCGACTCTGGTGTCACGGGTATCGTCGGGCCCAACGGTTGCGGTAAATCCAATATCGTCGATGCGCTTATGTGGGCCATGGGTGAGATGTCGGCCAAGCATCTTCGCGGATCGTCGATGGAAGACGTCATCTTCGCGGGAGCCGAAGGCTACGCTCCCATGGGGATGTGTGAAGTTTCTTTGACGCTTGAAAACGACGGCGGGCCTTTTCCCGTTCAGTACTTGAAGCACTCCGAAGTGATGGTCACGCGCCGTCTGCATCGTGGCGGTGAAACTGAGTACTTTATTAACAAAGAACCAGCTCGTCTGCGCGATATCCAAGAGATCTTTATGGATACGGGCGCGGGCGCCAAAGGGTTCTCGATCATTCAGCAAAACGCGATCGGTCAGCTCGTGACGTCGAAGCCGGAAGACCGCCGTCACTTGATCGAAGAAGCGGCTGGTATCACGAAGTTCAAAGCTCGCAAGCGCGAATCGCAGCGCAAACTTCTTTCGACCGAGCAGAACCTTGTGCGTCTTCATGACATCGTAAACGAACTAAAGCGCCAAATCGATTCGCTTGAGCGCCAAGCTCAGCGGGCCGAGCGTTATCGCGGTTTGAAACGCGAGGCGGATGATCTCGATATGTGGCTCTCGTCGCGTCAGTACCTTGACCTTCGCGAGAAGTCGCAGGCGGCGCAAGAGCAGCTTGCGGAAGCGGAGATGATGGAGGCCGCGGCTCAAGCCGAAGCGGGAACGCAAGAGGCGGAAGTCGAAGAATTAAAGGCGAAAGTCACAGAAAAGCAGATGGCGGTCGAGGATCTGTCGCGGGAAACGCAAGAGCTTCAGCTTCAAGTCGGAAACGCGGAAGCGAAAATCCAGGAGCTTCGTTTTGAAATCGAAGCCGCTCGTCGCAACAAAGAAATGACGGGTGGATTGCTTGAAGAGCACCGGGCTCGTCAGGTCGCGCTTTCTTCGGAACTTGAAAAGCTGCGCGCTCAACTTGAAGTCGTGTCGGAAGAAGCGACTCGTTTGACGAGTGACTACGTCGAGAAAAAAGAACGCTGGGAAACATCGGCATCTCGTATCGAAGACGTCGATCGTGAGTTGACGGAGTCCCGTCGCGAGTTCATTTCGGTCACTCAGGGTGAAGCTCAAATTCAAGGTCGTGTGACGGCTCTTGAAGACGGTATTCGCGGTATCGAAGAACGCGAGAGCGAGGCGCGCTCGGTACTTGAAGAACTCCTTGGCAAAAAAGTCGAATTCGAAACACGTCGTAAGAAGGTTTGGAACGAAGTCGAAAAAAACCGTCAAGAGCAGCTCGATCTTGCAAAAGACGTCGAAAGCTTCCATGCCAACCGCGACCTTTTGACGACGCAGATCACGGAACGTCGCGCCGAAGTTGAGCAGTTCAAAGAAGAACTCGCCGAGGTGACGGGTAAGCTTTACGGTCTTGAGAACCTTGCCTCGAACTTTGAAGGGTTTGAAGCGGGCGTTAAGTCGGTCATGTTCTGGCAGAAGCAGAAGCTCGAAGCTTTGTCCGAGGACGAGCGAGCTGAAGCGGCCGAGTTTCATCCGATTGCGGAAGTCGTTGAGGTTCCACACGAGTTTGAGCTTGCGATGGAAGCGGCCCTTGGGCCACGTCTTCAAATGCTTTTGTCACCGAC
>JAVFAU010000087.1:0-7168 GCA_034002335.1 Bdellovibrionales bacterium
TAAGCCGGCTTCATTTGGAATGAAGTCGGCTTTTGTTTTGATGACGCCTGACGGCCCGAGTTTCAATAAAGTCGGCTCCCAGCTTGCCGAAAAATTCCAAGCGAAAAACGAAAGCGCGCGTGCGTCGGCGTAGCTTTGAAGTTCGAGTTCCCAGTTTCTGAATCCACGATGATGATCGCGACCGAAGAAGCCATTTGAAGCGAAGCCGACCTCTGTCAGTAGAACGGGAAGTTTTTCTGATGTGCGTCCGAACGCTTGCTCCCACGATTTCGCTTGGCTGTGGTGAGGGTAGGGGTGGCTTGCGTAGGCGACGTTTATATCTTGAACGGGGCGGTTTGCGGCTTCTTCGAGATCATAGCCAAAATGCAGTCCGCCGATAATGGCCAGTTTATTTGGAGCGAGAGGGCGAATGATCTTTTGAAGCAGATTTTCGGCCCAGCTTGCGTGTGCTTCCCAATCGTTGGCGTTGCCAAAGGCGGAGTCTCGTTCGGCTTCGTTATAAAGCTCGAAGGCCACGATCTCGGGAATATCGGCGTAGCGTTCTGCGATGGCCTTCCAAAAGCTCTCGATTTCGTCGGCCGTCGTTCTGTAAATATCCGAGTAGGGTGCTTCGTCAAAGTCGAAGGTCGACTCCGTCGCGGGAAAACCGATGGCGTGAAAGTCGACGACGACATCGAGTCGAAGCGCTTGTGCTGCGAGTGTGATCCAATCAAGTTCAGCTATCGTGGCCTCGAGGCCGCGTCGCCAGTTGCCGCTTCCGGCATGACGAATTGTGACAGGGTGAAACGGTACGCGCACAGCATTTGCGCCCCATGCGGCCGCGACTTCCATGCTCAACGGACCATGGGGAAGAATACGAGGACCTGGCGAGAGTCTTTGCCAGAGGGGGTCTTGAATGTTGACACCCGCAAGGCGAGCTGGAGCACCGTTTTCGGTACGGATCAGTCGATTGCCCTCGCTTTGGATCGCCATGTCGGATGGTTCCCAAGTAAGTTCAGTATCGCGGTTCGATGAACGAGCAGATGGGTCAGCGCGAACCGTTCGCTCATCGTAAGAGACGCGTCACTCAGATTTCCATTCTCGATATGATGGAGATAGCGGTCAAGCGTAGAGAAAAGATGAGGCGTAGGGGCGTTCGATGCGGGAAGCCGGGTATGATTGAGAATCGCGATGAAGTCTTTGAGATCGTTCGCTGTGTCTCCGAAGAACGGCTGACTCTGATTTGTTCTCTGATTTCCTCGTGCGGGCGCACTTGCGGCTTTTGCCATGCCTTCGTAGTAGAGGGCTGTTTTATGAAGGTCTTGAATTAGCTTATGCACCAAGCGACTGCGGGCTTCGTTTGTTTTTAGAAACGTGCGGTGTGGGGCTTCATTTTTAAGCTCCGCAATTCCGGCCACATTTGAAGCCAGGATTTCGAGGTTCTCGATTCTCATGCGACATTGCTTGTAACTGGCTCCTTCTTTTTGAACGAGATCGAGCAAAACACCATGGCAAACGAGCTCATTAAGTTCGCCTGTTTCTCGTCCGCGGTGCGCGCCGATCACTGTTTCTGTTGAACCGTTACCGGTGAGGCAGCTGTATTCGCACGAGTAACTCCAAACGCCGTCGGGATCGGCGCTTCCGCTATAGGTTTTCGACTCGGGATTGGCGCGGCACTGGCCGATTTCGAGAGGTGTTTGAACGATGAGGCATGAGGCGAGTGAATTTGAGGAAATAAACGAAATGGCAGCTAAAACCAGTGCGACTCCGGCCGGAAAAAAACGTGCGTCCCTCATGAGAGCCCCCCTCTCGACGTCAGCGTATCCGGAAATTACTGGTCACGTCTTGAAGGGAATCTTCGTCAGTAACTAGGACATGATCGCGCGATGCGTGACGGAGGAGAGCTTGAAAAAAGATCAGGGTGCGGCGGTCGGAGCCGGAGAAGGCGTGTGCGTTGTCGCAGGTACAGATTGATTGGGCGATCGTGCTTTTTCGCAAGACTCTTCGAGTTCGAAAGCGACGAGTCTTTCTTTGTTCTGAGTCTCGCCTTTTACGGCACAGACAACGTGATCGTCTTCGGGATGGCAGTGAGTGAGGCGACCGAACTTTCGAATCTCCGGCCCTGTTAGTTTCATACAGCTCTGTGATTTCGAGCCATTCTCTGCTTCGAGATAGTAAAAGGAGTTTCGAATATCTTTGAGTTGAACGTCCAAGCCCGCGCCGTGAGCGATGTTAAAACCAGTGGCTATGAAGATTGCGAGCAGTAAAATCACGCCTTTAAGCGTATCAAAAAAATGGCTGCGACCATCTGAATTTTCGACGATCGAAGCCTTGGTCTAGTTGCGTTACCGCTCTTCGACACCAATTGAGGTCATGAGTTCTCGCAATGCGACAATTTGTGGTCCCGACTTTGATGTGTATTTGCTGCCTGTCAGGCCGAACCAATCCCAGCAGCCGTACGGGTTTGAGAGGCTCTTGGCCGCTTGCGGATAGAGAATCACAAGATGGTTTGCCTCAGCCCACTCATTGAAGCCGGAGTTTTCAATAAATTGAGATTGGATAAAGTCCGGGTTCATTTGGCAGCCGTGAAGCGCGATGTGGAGTCCGCATCCGCGCCGGGAGTTCATGCATGTTTGCGGAATGTAGGCCGCGGCCCATGAGTACATATTCGCCGACGTACCGAGGAGTTCGTGTTGATCGAAGTAGAGAATCGAGCTCGCATTTTGTTGGGTGCGTGCGGATGGGATTCGTGGATCGATAGCTCTCAGGATTTTTCCGGCGACATCGTCGGAACAATTGAGCATCCACGGCACTCCTGCTTTCGAGCACTCGTTTCCGAAAGCCAATGTGGGAAAGCCGTGCGCGGCTGTCGGGTTGGTGAGGCGGGTGATCGTGCCTCGCTTTATAAAGTGACGGTAGAAGTCTTCGAGTTTGTCGGCCGCTTCTGCGCGTGTGACCGTGTCGCCGGGACTTGCGAAGATCGCGATACGCGCGGTCTCGAGGTTCTTTAACGGGTCGATGTCGCCTCGACGTTCGCGTTCTTTTGCGAGGTCAAGGTACTCTTCTGTTTGAATCGACTTCGGGTTGCCCATACAGACGTTTTGACTGCGCTTGAGATTTCCCTTTGCGCACTCCCAAATGCCGCCAGCGACGCTCGCGGCGCCTTTGATGATGTTCGAGTGAGCGACGTGGAGTTGCACGGCCATGAAGGCTCCCGATGAAACTCCGGAGACGGTAATGCGATTTGGATCGATCGTAAGTCTGGGCAGCTCTTGAAGCGGTGGTGTTTCGGCGGAAGAGAAAAAAATAGGAAAAGGAAAAGTCGGGCTCGTCGTTCTTGTGAGTTCGGACTGAGCGGAGGCGGGGAGCGAGAAGAGGGTCAGGAGTGCGATGTTAGAAAGTAGCGATGCAAGTAGCGTGATAGAAAGCCGATGGTTGCGTGCGCGTATGTTCATGATTTTGGAAGTAGGCTGTCGGGCCAGGGAAGTCACGCTCTTCGCTCTAGGGGTCCGATAGAATGTTCGTGCAGTTTTTCTTAGAGTGTTTACTACAGGTTCGTCGTCCATGAGGGAACGTGGTGCGAAATTTTAATTATGGAGTTTGAAGGAGAGGAGCTCCTCCTTCAAACTCCATTCGGCGTTAGGGTTGTTCGACGGCGTTGACCTGCAGCGTGACGGTTTTGCCGTTTGGCATAGGCCATTTGATTTTCTGACCGACACGAAGGCCGATGAGAGCGGAGCCCACGGGCGCCAGAACCGAAACTTTGTTTGCTTCGATATTGGCGTCTTGCGGGTAGACCAGAGTGACTTCGCTTTCTTTTTGAGAGTCGAGGTCGATGAATCTTACCTTTGTTCCCATCGCAACAACGTCTTTGGGCAATTGTTCTTCGGGAACAATAGTGGCTCGGCCAAGTTCTTCTTCGAATGCCGCCATCTGGTCGCTTCCGATACGGGCAACCAGAGCCGAGATTTTTTCGTAGTCTTGTTCGTTGAGAATGAGAGCGTTTGTATCTTCCATGTTTAAATTCTCCATTGAGTGTCTTGTTTTGAAGGATTGTTTTTTGATTGCGAGAGAGTTGCCGTTACCACGCTTGCTTGAACGCATTTGTCGCACGCGCGACGCTTGGTTGGATTCAAGTGTGAGTGTGGAAGTGTGGCGACTGAAGGACCGAGTTAAAAGATTTCTTGGTTAAGAAAGCTTCAGCCGCCGACGTGAATAAAGTCGCGACTCTTTTTGGCGCCGATGAAGACGCTTGCGCAATTGCTCATGCGCGCAGACGTGTGAAGGCCACATGCGCGCGACGCGTGCGAAAGCGCACGGAGGTCCGCGTATGGACGGAAGGCGTCAAAATGGATCGCTTTTACAGCGAAGACGACTTGTTTCACGACTTAAAGTTTATCACACTTTTCGCGAGGATCAAAATCTGGTGACGATGGGGGCTAAGACAATGTTTTCTGGAGTGTTTTCGAAATGGGTGGCGCGCGCCACATTCGCGGCTCGACTTCTGTTGGGGCTGATTTATGTCGTTTTTGGTTTGAATGGGCTGTTTCGATTTATTCCTGTTCCGCCGATGGCACCGGAGGCCGAGCGGCTGATGGTCGCATTTTTTCAGACGGGCTATTTCATTGAGGTCGTGAAGCTTGTTGAGGTTTTGGGTGGCCTCATGCTTGTGACGGGCTTGTTTGCACCGCTCGGACTGGTTTTGCTCGCTCCGATCACGGTTCAGATTTTTCTTTTCCACTTTTTCCTGACACCGGGAATTGTGAACTGGGCGCCGAGTGCGGTGATGGTATGGCTTCATTTGGTGGCGGCACACCGATACCGCCATCTCTATTTACCTATAATGAGCCTGCGCGGAAAGCAGTGAAGGGTGGGCTGGGCCCCACCCGCAACGTCACATTCCCCAATCTTTCCGTCGCTCTGCGCGGAAAGCAGTGAAGGGTGGGCTGGGCCCCACCCGCAACGTCACATTCCCCAATCTTTCCGTCGCTCTGCGCGGAAAGCAGTGAAGGGTGGGCTGGGCCCCACCCGCAACGTCACATTAGAACACGGAAAACACGCCGGAAACGTTCACCGTTGTCATGTCGAGAGTGAGTTGCGTGACAAATGATTGCAGGTAAGGCGCGAAATAAATATCGCGCGTGATGGCGTATCCCATACCGAGTCGTAGCGAGGCGGTGCGATTCAAAAGATGAAAAGGATCAGATGATCCGCGTGGATTGTAGAGCGAGAAGCCAGCTGAGGTGTTGAAGCTAAGCTTGTCGTTCACGTTATATTTCAAACCTGGGTACCACGAGAGCATGTACTGCGAAGCACGTCCGTCGCCGCCGTTTCGAGGAGAACCTGGGCGATGCGGCCGATGGAACAACCAGTAGTCGAAGGTCGTATCAAACGAAAACGCGAGGCCGGAGCGTCCGAGATTATAGATAAGTGAGTTGTCCCAGCTTACGCCGCCGAATTGGCCGATGGCGGTGTAGTTTGGAATTGTCGAGGCCGTTACTTTTGCCGAGTTGCGCATTTGAAGACGGCCAAAACGGTTGGAAAAGTCGTAGCTGATAAAGGGGTTGTTGGCGTCTGTGCGTGTCCATCCATGAAATGGTCGGATGAATGAGATTCCGGAGCCGCCGCTGATGGTCGAATCGGGAGAGAGGCGGTAGCGCATCGAGACGGAACCCTTGAGGGCTTGCGAGTAGTTGCCGACGGTGCCATCGGGATTCGGTTGTTCGGGGTCCGAGAGATTGCCAAGCGTGGGGCCGTAGTAAGAAAGGCTGGCGCGCGCGGAGAACTGCGAGAGTGAGCCCGCCTCCGCTTTGAGTTTGGCGTCTGTGAGAGTGTGGCTGTCTTCGAATTTTTTATTGGAGAGCGGTGACGGTGCCGTGACTTCGGCGGCTGTCGTTGCCGCTGTTGCGGCGGCGGCGTGATTCGGTGTTGAGACGGATGTGACGGCAAGCAGTGCTGCGCCGGCGATAGAAAATAAGAACGGCGAAGCCCCTTTTGGACTGTTCATGCGATACCCCTCGTTGTTCAAGAACCCCTCTTGAACCCAAAGTCCTTAATAGCTCCTCGAGAGGGCCGCAAGTTGAATGACGCGCATAAGGATCAAGGTTTTGTCAGGAATTGTTTTGCGCAAGTAACGGTTCAAAAAGCGGGTAGTACATGTCTTCGTGCAGCGTGGGTTTGAGTTCGTCTGGGTTCGAGTTTTCAGTGAAGGTTATTTTTAAGGCTGCGGTGTTGTGGAAAAGTACAAGAGGGATCGCTTCTGCGGCTTCGCCCATGAGAATCGTGGCCGTTGCCGCAAGGGCATCGGCTTTATTGATCTTTGTCATCGTGAGTGGACGTTGAAAGAGGTCCGGTTGGCCAACCATGCTTTCGAGTGCGCGAAAGCCGGAATGGGCGACGCAGAATCCCGTTGTGCCAAAGCGCAGCGGGCTTGTGCGCGAGTCGGTGAGAACAATGCCGAGTTCTTGGAGCTGCCATTGTTTGCGCAGTTCGTTCCAGAGCCACCGAGCGCTTTCGCCGGGAGATTCCGGATAAAGAATGTAGTCGCCATTCATGGAGTTGGATTCGTCGATTCCTGCGGCGACAAGAAGGTGGCCTCGGGTAATGGTGAGTATACTGCCGTAGCCGATTGGGCCAAGAACCTGATCCGATTCGGCTGCAATCAACCGTGTCTTTGATGTCGTACTTTTGTGCATCACACGCCCCTCGGCGAGGCTGACAAGCTTGGTTGAGATCGCAAGCAGCATTTTTTCGCGGACGAGCGAGTGAGAGATTTGTGAACAGATGAAGTCTACGAGTTCTTGTAGGGAAGGCGTCTCGCTCGGCCTATAAATACTGGTTTTTATGGGATGTAACGAGAGTGGCTCAAGATGTTCCGGTATGTTGGCTTGCGACATATTGGATTCCATTGTGGCCTCGGTTTCGCTGTTTCTTGATTTCTCGCGGAAATGCGAACACGCTGGCGAAGGCGTGACTCTTTTGTGGGGTCGCGGTCGGTTCGTGAAGCTCTAGCTTAGTATGAGAGGAATGGTTGCAATGCTAGCGAAAATTTTAAATCTATTAAATCCGCACGTGAAAGATCAACGTACATCGGTCGTATTTCTTCTCCTCCGCCTGGTCGGCGGTGTCGCGATGATGTTGCATGGCTGGAGTAAAATTCAGGCTCCGTTTGGTTGGATGGGACCGGATT
>JAVFAU010000088.1:0-7160 GCA_034002335.1 Bdellovibrionales bacterium
GTTCTACGAATACAATAAACTAAACCCCAAAGTCGAAGTGAACTATCAGTCGATCGGTTCAGGCGGCGGTATCCGCCAACTTCAAAAGCGCACAATCGACTTTGCCGCGACGGATGTCGCGATGACAGAAAAAGAACACAAGGACGCAAAAGATCCCGTTGTGCATTTCCCGGTCGCGATCGGTGCCGTCGCTCTGACCTACAATCTGCCGCAGCTCAAAACTCAATTGAAGCTCGATAGCGCCGCGGTCATTGGTATTATTCGTGGTCGTATCAAGCGCTGGAATGATCCGGCCTTGAAGGCTTTGAACCCGGGCGTGGAGCTTCCGGATCAAGCGATTGTTTTCATTTACCGCTCGGATTCGTCGGGCACGACGGGTGTCTTTACGGAATACCTAGGGAAAGTCGACACGACTTTCGCGAAAGAAGTCGGTGTTGGGAAGGCGATCAAATGGCCAACGGGGCTTGGCGGTAAGGGCAGCGAAGGGGTGACGGCGAATCTTAAGAATACGGCCGGATCAATTGGCTACGTCGAGTTGATCTACGCTGAAAACGAGAAGCTTCCGACGGTGGCTCTTAAAAACTCCGCAGGTACGTTTGTGACGCCGAATGAGGCGTCGGTTTCGGAAGCTGTGAAACAGTTGCTCAAGACGATTCCGGAAGACTTCAAGGTTTCGCTGACAAACGCGCCCGGCAAAACGACGTATCCAATTGCGGCCTTCACGTATCTTCTGGCGTTTGAGAAAACCAAAGCTCCCGCGGGTGAGGAACTGGTTCGTCTTCTCACATGGGCGCTTGGCGAAGGCCAAAGCTACACGTCACAGCTTGGTTACGTGGCTCTGCCAAAGGATCTCGCTCAAAAAGTCCGAGCGAAGATTCCGACCGTTCAGCCGTAACGCACTTTGAATTAAGTTTCGTTCGTGAGTTCGCGCGCGCGATCAAAAATATCTTTGAGCATCGCGCGCGTGAGGCGTCCCGTGTTCGTGTTCTGACGGCTCACGTGATAGCTCCCGAGGAGCACAAGGTTTCTTTGTGAAGAAGCCGTCTTTGAGGTGAGTGAAAAGACGTGTTCCGCGCCATGGGCGAAACCGGGCAGTGGTTTTGGAAAGGGGTCGAGAAGCGATTCCTTGCTCCCTCCGCCGGTCGTGCTTTTTTGATAAACGCCTTCGATGGCTCGTAGCGAACTTTTCCAAGCAACCCCGCCTAATGCCAAGACGACTTTGGGGCGCGCCAGTTTCAAAGTCTCAAGTAAAAAGGGTTCGCAGTTTTTGATTTCTTCCGGCGTGGGTTTATTGTCTGGCGGCGCGCAATGGGCGGCGGCGGTGATGGAGCAGTTCAGTAGCTTGTTGTCGCCGACCATGAGGTGTCCGTCGGTTTGCGCAAAGCCTGATTCATGAAGTGCGCGATAGAGCCAAAGGCCGGAGTCGTCACCGGTGAACATGCGAGAGGTTCGGTTGGCGCCGTGGGCGCCGGGTGCGAGGCCGACAATGAGAAGCTTCGCGGGAAGTCGTCCGAAGTTTGGCGCCGGTCGCCCCCAGTAGCGTTCTCCGAGAAACGGTTTGCGGCGCATGATGCGCTTGTCGGCGACGGCTTTGCAGTGGTCAATGAGTCTCGGGCAGCGCTTGCACGAAATGATCTTGTTGGCCAAAGAATCAGTCTCGTCGATCTCGAATCCGTCGTACGACTTCATGCCGTTTCGAACTCATCGAGATGCGCGCGTATTTTCGCCTTCACGGTTTCGATGTCCTCGGGCGTGTTCTTCACGTGAAGCAGGAAGTCGCCAAGCGCGGTTTCGTTAAAGCCATAGACCGCGAGCACGATGCCTTGTTTGCAGAAATCAAGGCAACCGGAGCCGTTCACGCGAACTTTGATTTTTCCTTTGAGGTTTGGCCGCGCGATCATTTCGTCTCTCAGCCACGATTTGAGTTCCGCTCGAATCGTCTCGGCTCCAAGCGGTCCGCAAGATTGTTTTTCGCCGGGCGCTCGCGCATTCGTGCACACCAAAACATGCAGGTTGAATGGACGAGAAATTGTCGTGATTTGGGGAGTGTCGCTCATGCCGAAGGTTCTAAATCGTTCTGTGGTGCTCCTCAAGTGAGCGGTACGACTCCATCGAATATGGTGAAATCGTCGGCACAGAAGGATTAATGACGCTTAGGTTTAATATAATGGTGAGCAGAGTCTGAGCTATCGAGATTTCTCGGGGCTCTTCTGGACAATGAAATAAAGATAGACCACACAGTCTCGCCTTAGACGCGTGGTTCTAGCGTGGTAGCAATGTGGTGCCAAAGTGGGTTGGCGCGAGAGTTGCCTGGTCAGAGAAGGCGGATGGGTAAACGCGGATAAACGCAGTGTTTAAATGCGGAAAAGGTGGGGCTAGTGGTTTCAATTCGCACCATGAAGATCATTGGGCTTTTCGGACTGATCAGCAGTTTCGTGGTCTTCACGCAGTCTCGCGCTTTTGGTCAGGCTGCTGTTCTTGCGGATGACCCGGCGACACTGGCCGCTTCGGCGACCGAGGCTGCGACCGCTCATCCATTTGTTTATAGCGGTCAGTTTCTTTATGAACTCATGCGCACGGCTGATGAATCGATCGATACGTCCTACTCGGCTTGGTATCAGATCACCGGATCAGCGACTTATAAGCGCCTCGGGATCACGACATCCGCTCGTCTTGGATATACGCAAGAGTACACGTACGCGTCTGACGACGGCAGCGTCGGTTCGGTTGTAAATCCATCGGTGACCGTTTCAAAAAGTTTTTTGAACGGCCGCGACTATAATTTCGCATGGTTTGATTCCGCATCGATTTCGGTCAGCGGTTTGATAGGCGCCAATCGCGAATCAGAGCGTCGCAGCCTGCTTTGGACAAATGGACTGACGATCACGGGATCGAAGTCTTTAGGGCGTTTTTTCTTGCGGCAGTCCTTTGGGTATTCGCGTTCTTTCTTTGAATATGAAATTCGCGATAACGGCGTCGTGAACTCGCCGAGCACTCTGCGCTCAAACTCACTTGTGTACTACAGTTTGACGGACAAGCTTTCTTTGGGCGGTAGCTTCACGTACGCCTATTCAGTCAGTTATCAAGACGTCGGTCGCGTCGTCACGATGGCCGCCGCGAGCGTGGATTATGTGATTACAAATAAAATTTCGGCTTCACTGGGCGTCTCTTCCGAGCGCTCGGTCTTGGAGCCGGACGGGCAGAGTAGCCGAATTCGTCTGTACGCTCCGGAGACGGCGCAGTACTTCGCGGATTTGATTATTTCGCTCTGATTTACCAGGGGTATCGGGTTTTAGGAAAGAAAGAGGGTTCGACTATGAATCGTTCGATCATCAGGATGTTCTCACTCGCAGTGTTATCGGTCTCATTGATGGGATCTTTGCTTGGTTGCGCCAAGACGAAACCTCTCAAATCAATGGTCGATCCAGACGCTTATGTCGCGAAATCAGACTTTGAAGGAAAGACCTTCTCGCTCGTTCGCGGCGTCGAAGAAGCGGATTCCAACAACGTCGTCGGTGCGATTCCTGGGTTCTCCGAGGACTATGGTTTTGTCGAAGTACGCATTACCGAGAGCGAGCTTCAGCTGATTCAGACGTTCAACCCCGCGAACAAAAAAGAGACGCAATCGATTATCGCGTCTTATGCGATCAAGTCGCATTTCGACATCATTCGCGAAGAAAACGACTTCAAAGAGAAAACCCATAGGATTGTCGAAAACAGGGAGCGCCCTTGGAATCAGCGCAAGTTCATGCGCGTTGATTGGACAAAGCCTACGAACGAGCGTTCGGCCTTGGCGACATCGACTCAGAACGCGGACGTCCCGGTCGAAAACGTAACTTTGATCGAAGGATTGAAAAACGAAGCCGGCCATCTTTCGTGGCTCACGGAATTCAGCGTCGCTGGCGGAAAACACTGGTGGGGCGTCGAGAACAACTCTCGAGTCGTCGCGCGCACGCACTTGATGCCGATCAAAGCGAGCGATTTTGAACGCGTGAACTATCGCAATCAAGATTTTCAGCGTTTCGGTTACTTCGTGAACCAGCACAGCGTCGAGAACCTCGAAAAGGGATATCTCGATTCGGAACTCGAAGCGAACACGTTCGCAAACCTGCACAACGTGTGTGAGGCGGGTCGTAAAGACGCGAACGGGCGG
This sequence comes from Bdellovibrionales bacterium, assembly GCA_034002335.1. Classification (GTDB taxonomy): domain Bacteria; phylum Bdellovibrionota; class Bdellovibrionia; order Bdellovibrionales; family JAMPXM01. The sequence goes on from JAVFAU010000088.1 coordinate 4,154, forward strand.
CTTCTTTCTTGTTCGACAAATCAGGTCGTTTGGCACTTGTCGAAGAACTTCCCCGAAAAATACCGCGATCTCGCTCGCCGCGCCGTTAAGGAGTGGAACGTTACGTTTAAAGAGGCCTTGGGCCGAACTGACGACGTGATCATTCTCGATGAAAGCAAAGAGGTCGAGGTCGTCGATCCTCGTTACAATACTATCGTGCACTACGGAGCGAAATCACCAGGCGGACTGTTGGGTGTCGCGCAGTGGGCTTCGAATCCTAAAACGGGCGAGTTGATTTCGGTTCGCGCGACCGTCTACGAAGATGGCATTCGCGGCACTCTTGGTTGGGTCGACGATATCATCAGCTTGATTTTGAGCGATGATGGTGTTCGTGAAACCTTCCTTGCGACGGATGCGGAAACGCGCGCGCGCGTTGAGCAGATTTTCCGTCGTTCGGGAAAATTCCGTGTGCAAGACGACGTTAAAGGCGCCGGCGCGGAGCTGCGTCGTGTATTGGGCGTCGACTCGCGGGTAGAAACGCGTCAACAGGAAACGCGTCAACAGGAAACGCGTCAACAGGAGAAGCTTTCGACGGCGGCGAGCGCGAGCGTGAGAGCGGGTATTTCGAACGCTCTTCCTAAGGCGTCGCAAGCTCGGTACCGTATTCCTGAGTTTCATCGGAAGGCGAGCGAGCCAGCTGCGAAAGCGCTTGCTCGTAAAGCGAACTTGATGACGAAAGCCTCGGGCCTATTTGCAACCGAGGAAGGCGGAAAGCTCGCCGGGTCACTTGCTGGTTTCGATGAAACGTTTGGTCTCATCGGTGCGGTTGGCAAAGACGGGCCGATCGCCAGCCGTTTGCCGAAAATCAACGGGATCGAACATCTCCACGACATCGGTCATAGCTTGAATGAAGAACGCAAGCGCATGGTCAACCAAGCCTACACAGGTTTGCATGGCGCGGAGTTGGTTGAAGAGGCGGCTCTTCGCTACATCAAGAAAATTTTAGCTCAGCATCCTGAAGCGAAAGACTTCGCGGCTCAGGTAAGCGCGATCAAAACGGAAATCGATCGCCTCACGTTCTACACGACGCTTTTGCATGAAATGGGGCACACGTTCGGTTTGCGCCATAACTTCCACGCGTCTGCGGATGAACAGCACTATCATCCGGAGTTCCATCGCCTGAAGAAGCAGATGGAAGCGGAAGCCGGTTTGGCGCCAGCAAAACGCACGGTCACTCCCGAGGACCTTGATCCGTACATGTACTCGTCGATCATGGATTACGGCGGAGACTTCTATTCGCAAGCCGGCGGCCTTGGCTCGTACGATAAAGCCGCGATCAAGTACGCTTACAATCGTTCGATCGATCGGGAAAAGGATCAGGTCGTAAAGGCCGGATACAAGTTCTGTACGGATCACCAGGTCAACGACTCGATTCTCTGCCGCCGTTTCGACAAAGGTCGCAACGCTTCGGAAATCACGTTCAACTTGATCGAAGATTATCACACGAACTGGGTGCTTTCGCATAACAGGCGTGATCGCGCGATGTTCGATGCTCGTGCGCGCTCGTATCCGATGAACGCCTTGGTTCGTTACTTCGTTCCTGTTCGTCAGGCGATGGACGAGTTCCTTTATGCTCTTATTGTGGCTGGGTCGGTACCGGCGAAAGAGGGCGAGTGCGATATCGATTACTGGAGAGCCTCGGTTGACAGTGGTGAAGTCGCGAACGTCTGCGACCAGGTGTCAGCTGAAATCGCGGGTGTTGATCCGACGGATCTTGCGACCTTTGAGCAAGGCCTCTTTACGGAGCAGGGACTTCGCAAGAGCCCGGTTGAGTACAAGCCTTACGGTTTGGCTGATTTGTTGTTCGCAAACCTGTTGGCGAAACAGTTCTTCACGGATGTCCTTGGTTCGACAGAGCCTGGGCGTTATTTCGCGGCTCCGGTTGATCAGAATGTCTTTGAGCTCGAGCCGGTTCCGGCTGGAGCGGACGAGACGGAATTCGTAACAGAGTTCCTCACGGCTCGCGGTGTTCCCGCTTCGCCTGATCTTGTTGAACAGTTCAAAGGCCTTATCGGCGATGTCAAAGAAGGCCGTTACGGCAAGCCATTCCAGTCTGAATACGACGAGTCGGGGCCTTATGCTCGTCAACAAAACATCGGAGCATTCTGGGATAAGTATGTCGCGATGATCGCGTTGGGTCTCAAGGATATCGGTGTACAGAAGTACTACCGCCGCTCAATGACGGGTAACGCCTACGTTTACCCTCAGACGACAGATTTCGCGCGTGAAATTATCCAAGCGATGATCGTTCAAAACAAGAAGCTCGTTTCGGTTCCTTTTGAGACGAAGCTTGGTGTGTTGAATGCGAATGTGGCGCCGTCCCTGAATCTCGATATTCGCGCCATCGCGACGATCACGGCCCTCACGGATTTCGTTTCGGATTCCGACGAGTCGATTGCGGATCGTTTGAGAGTTTGTTCGGTGGATGAAGCCGGCTGCCGTGCCGCCTTTGGTTCGGACGTCGTCGAGTTCACGACGGCGAGTGGACAAGATGTCTTCCGCACGGTTCAGACCCTAGAAGGTGATTCGATTGCATTCGAACTTCTTTCGGAAGCCGCGGCTTTGGATAAACAGAGAAAAGAGTGGGTCGACAAACTTCAAAAGGCGTCTGACAGCACGATCGACAACATCATGAAGATCGAAGCGTTGGGTGATCAATTACCGGTCATGATGAGCGCGCTCAAAGAAGCCGATGTTGAGGCTCTGAAAGAGATCCTGCCTCTGTTTGTTTCTGATAATCCAAGTCAGGCGACGATGTGGTCGATCATGCAAATGTTGGCGACTCAAGGAGAGCAGATTCCGCTGTTCATCACTCTGAATCAGGCGAACCAAGTGTTCGGTATTCTCGGTGCGACGGCTCAGGCTTTGGTCGAGTCGATTGCGGCGGTCGATCCGGCGGGACAGTGTCCTGAGCCTGAAAACGTATCGCAGCCTGTGGACGCGAACAGAGACGAGAACGCGCCGACTC
>JAVFAU010000089.1:0-7142 GCA_034002335.1 Bdellovibrionales bacterium
TCGTCATCCTGGGACGGTGCGAAGTCAACTACAAACGTAGTTCAACCGCAGTTTCGCGCCCATAAAGGGGCGAAATTACTTGATTGTAACTTTCGCGCCTGCTTTTTCGATCTGCTCTTTAAGTTTCGCAGCTTCTTCTTTCGTCACGCCTTCTTTAACTGTCTTAGGCGCGCCTTCAACGAGATCTTTCGCTTCTTTCAAGCCGAGGCCTGTGATCGCGCGAACTTCTTTGATAACGTTGATTTTGTTAGCGCCTGCGTCAGCCAAAACAACGTCGAACGCTGTTTTCTCTTCAGCAGGAGCTCCGCCAGCAGCAGCGCCACCAACAGCAGCAACTGCAACAGGAGCAGCAGCTGTTACGCCCCACTTCTCTTCAAGAGTTTTGATGAGCTCAGCAAGCTCGATAACAGGCATTGCTGAAAGATAATTAACTACTTCGTCTTTAGTAAGAGCCATTGTGAATTCCTCCAAAATAAAATTCGTTTTTAAAAACCATTAAGCAAAGCGCAGTCTTACGACGCCGCTCCCGCTTTTTCTTGTTGAGCCGCAAGCACGCGAACGAAACCACTTGGAACCGCATTGAGCGTTCCAACAAATTTCGACATCGGAGCCTGAAGTGTTCCAAGCAACATCGAACGCAAAACTTCTTTCGAAGGAAGATTCGCAAGCGCTTTAATACCGTTGGTATCAAGCGGAGTGCCTTCCATCGCACCGATTTTCAATTGAAGACTTTCGACTTCTTTTGAAAATTCGTTGAGAGCTTTTGCTGTTGCACTCGCTTCACCAAACGCGAAAACAACTGCGTTGTTTCCGATGAAACCGGTTTTCAAAGCCGCTTCCGTCTGTGGATGATCCGCGAGAGCACGTAGAGCCAATGTGTTGCGAACAACACACATTTCCGACTCAAGAGGATGAAGCTTCTTGCGCAAGTTAGTAACCTGCTCAACCGTCATACCTTTGAAGTCGACAAGAAACGCCGCTTTCGCACGACCGAAACTATCCGATAGCGAAGAGATCTCTTGAGCTTTATCAGCACGAGTAATCATAAAATGACCTCCTTTCTTTAGACTTAATCTTTAGACCTAAAATCTAAAAATTCCTTCGCAGAGACGCCCGAAAACTTCGAATCACTCTGCCCGACTCCAAAAGAGCCGGTTTTCGTTGCCACCCAAGCTTTGTTATCGAACTCGAGCCAGAACATATGACTCTTATCCGATCACGCGGCCTGAGCCGTTATTCACACGAAAGAAGACAAGGAGATAAAAGAAGAGCAGCTCACCAGGCTCGCCTCTCTCATCAGCCAATAGAATCGGCCGAGATCGGGAGAGGGGTCTTCCTCATCAGAAGATGAAAAAGAGCGCCGGGACCATGTCCTTTACGGACGAAGAAGCTGACCTTACCGTTCACTCGGCAGACCCTGGAAACTCTCCGCCTAGGTCACCCTAGTCGAAGCCTCCAGCATTAAGCGGTTAACCGCATCTGCTGTCTTTGTTCGCGATCTGGTTCATTTCGCACTTTCAGTACGGGGCATAAGGAACCCCATTTTACCCGAAAACACAAACAAAAAGAGCACACGGCGATAACCATGCGCTCTCTTTGTTTTTCCTTTCAAACTACAAACTGCTCGAGCTTAGTTGCCCGTGTCAGCTTGCGCCTGCATTGGATCCAAGCGAACGCCAGGGCCCATTGTCGACGAAACCGTCAAACCTTGAAGGTAAACACCTTTAGATGTCGCAGGCTTCGCCTTGAGCACGGCACCGATCAGAGCAACCAAGTTGTCTTTCAACTTAGCCGCGCCCATCGACTTTTTGCCGATCCCAGCGTGAATGATTCCAGCTTTATCGACACGGAAGTCGAGCTTACCGCGTTTTTCAGCTTTAACCGTTTCGCCAACGTTCATCGTAACAGTTCCGACTTTTGGGTTCGGCATCAAGCCACGAGGCCCAAGAACCTTCGCTACTTTCGAAACCGTCGCCATCATATCTGGAGTCGCGATTGCTTTATCAAACTCAAGCCAGCCGCCGTTGATCTTTTCAACAAGATCGTCCGCGCCAACGAAATCCGCACCCGCATCTTTCGCCTCAGTCTCTTTAGGACCTTTTGCGAAAACAAGAACGCGAACCGCTTTTCCAAGACCATGAGGCAATGGAACCGCACCGCGAACCTGTTGATCAGATTGCTTTGGGTCGATACCAAGACGGATCGAAACGTCGATTGATTCGTCAAACTTTGCAGTCGCTGTATCAACAGCAAGTTGCAACCCTTGTTCAACCGTAAGCTTCGCCGATGGATCTACTTTTACTTTTACGCTGTTATAGCGTTTGCCACGTTTTGCCATCGACAATTACCCCTGCACTTCCAAACCCATGCTGCGAGCTGTGCCCACAACTTGGGGAATAGCAGATTCAACTGTAGAGCAGTTGAGATCTGGTAGTTTCAATGCCGCGATCTCTTCGACCTGCTTCATTGTGACTTTACCGACTTTTTCCTTCTGAGGAAGCTTCGATCCCGACTGGATCTTAGCAGCTTGTTTCAGCAGAACCGGTACAGGTGGCGTCTTGGTAATGAAAGTAAACGATCGGTCCTGGTAAACAGTGATGATAACCGGAATAATGGTATCACCCTTGCCCTGTGTACGGGCGTTAAACTGTTTACAGAACTCCATGATGTTTACCCCATGTTGGCCGAGCGCCGGTCCCACGGGTGGCGCTGGATTCGCCTTCCCTGCCGGAATCTGCAACTTAATCATTGCAGTGACTTTTTTTGCCATGTTCCCACTCCTTCGCGGGGGTGTTCTGTTTATATGAAAGTCGGGAATGCCTTCCGTTCTTCCATCCGCTCGCAACCATTGCGAGCTTCATTTCTTCTTATAAAAACAAATTCCGAATCTTAAACCTTTTGAACTTGAACGAAATCAAGCTCAACAGGAGTCGCGCGACCAAAGATACTCACCGAGACTTTGACCTTGCCCTTTTCTTCGTTGATGTCCTCAACCGTACCGTTGAAGTTCGTGAACGGACCGTCAACAACCGTGACGTTCTCGCCAATCGAAAACTTGAACTTCGGACGCGGCTTCTCAGCACCTGTTTCCATTTGCTGAGTGACGCGAAGAACCTGGTCTGGCGGTACCGCCGTCGGCTTTTGGCCACCTACGAAGCCCGTGACTTTCGACGATCCCTTGACCAAATGCCAAGTTTTTTCGCTCAAGAGCATCTCGACAAACATGTAACCAGGAAAAAACTTCCGGGAACGTGTCTGCTTCTGACCCTTTACGAGCTCAACAACGTTCTCCGCGGGAATCAAAATCTGCCCGAAAAGCTCTTCCATTTTGTGCTGTTGAATACGCTTTTCGATCGAAGCTTTCGCCGTCGCTTCACTGCCAGTGGCTACGTTGACGATATACCACTTTTTTTCCATCTCGACTCCAAAGTTAGGGACTTAGAAAAGTCCGTCGTTTCGCACTCCCGAAAGAGCCCCTAGAACGGAAACCTGAGATCAACCCGGGCGACAAGCCCAGGGAGACCTGAGGCCTACCTAAAAAGGCCACCCCAGTCGGTGCTGACAAACCATTCAATGAGCTTGCCGGAAAACACATCGAGCAGCCCAAGAGCCGCCCCCGAAATTAACAACATGATACAGACAACGATGGTCATTCGTGTCGTGTCTTCGCGACTTGGCCAAACAACCTTGCGAAGCTCACTCACAACCTCATCTCCCCAAGCACGCACACCTGCGTTCGCCTGAAGAAATACAAAAAACGCAAAACCAAAAAGAACAGGAACCACGTGGCTTACGAAGTCCGTAGCCAGAGCCCGCCCCAATGCACCCGTGGCAACTGCCGCAGAAGCATCCAACAAAACCTTGAGTCCGACTCCAAGAAGGACTCCACCGAGCATAAAACCTACAGTCGCGACCTTGCGATTTGTAGCGCTACTTGTGGCGATTGAGCTATCCATGAAACGCCTTCCTTTAAAAAACCGATCACCCTAAAAAGAAAAGACCCACGAACTGGGCCCGACCTCACAATTACCGATTTAGATCAAAACTTAAAACCGAAACCTGAGACCGAAACATCAGAAAACAATATGAAAAGCGGACCAAGAAAAGTGGCAGGGCAGGAGGGACTCGAACCCCCAACCGACGGATTTGGAGTCCGTAACTCTACCAATTGAGCTACTGCCCTACGCCAAAAACATCTTGGTTTAACTTTCGTCCGAATCAACCCCGGCGGCACATAAACTGCGATCAATACTGAAAGCGATCTATGCTTCGTCGGGGCTAAACATAATCAAGACCGAAAGGGCCGATTTCTCGACCCATTCGAAACTCGACTACTCAGTTACGTCGACAACAACGCCGGCGCCAACTGTACGACCACCTTCGCGAATCGCGAAGCGGAGCTCTTTTTCCATCGCGATAGGAGCGATGAGCTCAACCTGCATTTCAACGCGGTCGCCAGGCATAACCATCTCTGTTCCTTCTTTCAGAGTTACAACACCTGTAACGTCTGTTGTACGGAAGTAGAACTGAGGACGGTAGCCGTTGAAGAATGGAGTGTGACGTCCACCTTCTTCTTTAGTGAGGATGTACGCTTCAGCCTTGAATTTCTTGTGAGGCTTGATCGATCCTGGTTTCGCAAGAACTTGTCCGCGCTCAACTTCTTCTTTCTTCGTACCGCGGAGAAGACATCCGCAGTTGTCGCCTGCGCGACCTTCATCAAGAAGTTTACGGAACATTTCGATACCAGTAACGACTGTCTTTTGAGTTGGCGCAAGACCAACGATCTCGATCTCGTCGTTAACTTTTACGATACCGCGCTCAACACGACCTGTAACAACCGTACCACGACCAGAGATCGAGAATACGTCCTCAACTGGCATCAAGAACGGCTTATCAACCGCACGTGCTGGTTGTGGGATGTAACGGTCAACTTCTTCCATCAGCTTCAAGATAGCTTGAGCGCCGATTTCTGGATTTTTGCCTTCAAGCGCGCAAAGAGCCGAACCTTTTACGATTGGGATCTCGTCGCCAGGGAATTCGTACTTCGAAAGAAGCTCGCGGATTTCAACTTCAACAAGCTCAAGAAGGTCTTTATCGTCAACCATGTCTACTTTGTTCATGAAGACAACGATCGAAGGAACACCGACCTGACGAGCAAGAAGGATGTGCTCACGAGTTTGTGGCATAGGTCCGTCAGCAGCCGAAACGACCAAGATCGCTCCGTCCATCTGAGCCGCACCAGTGATCATGTTCTTTACGTAGTCAGCGTGACCTGGGCAGTCGACGTGAGCGTAGTGACGGTTCGCAGTTTCGTACTCAACGTGTGAAGTCGAGATCGTGATACCACGAGCTTTCTCTTCCGGCGCTTTATCGATTTGGTCGTAAGCGAGGAATGAGGCGCCGCCTGCTTCAGCCAAAACTTTCGTGATGGCAGCTGTTAGTGATGTTTTACCGTGGTCAACGTGACCGATGGTGCCGATGTTGACGTGCGGTTTGCTACGGTCAAACTTCTCCTTAGACATTTACTTCCTCCTGGGACAGGGCCCAAAATCTCTCGCTTTTCACGATGCTTTATGCACTTTCCTGCTAAAGCTTTAGTTAATAAAAACTCATTCCAGCCGCCCTGATTCGTACAAACTAGCGCGGCCTCGTATCTCGATCATTCCCGACGTCGCTTACCCTGGCCTTCCAGCACCCTCACAAACTTCGGCTCAAGGAACCAGAGTTCATGAATTCAAGGCGATCGAAAGCAAGACGAGTTTTCGCCGGGAGAGAACGAGAGTTCCCACACCTGCGGAAAAAACGCAAATGCTTCTCAACGATTCCTCTAGGAAAGAAAGCATTTGCCGAAAGCTCAGGCGACCGCCCCAATTGACCTTCCAACCGCGCCCCCTCGCCAATCCATGAAAAACTAGAGTGCTTAAAAATAGCGCAAAGCGTTGGTTTTAAAATGGAGCCCGTGGCGAGAATCGAACTCGCGATCTCGCCCTTACCAAGGGCGTGCTCTACCACTGAGCCACACGGGCAATGAGACCAAAGCGCCAGCCTCCGCAGCTGAATCGCACATAGCCAAACCCTCAAGGCTTAACTACTGACATGATCGCAATCAGAAAAGCACGCGACCAAAGACGTTTGTGCGTGCGAGGAAATTTGGAGCGGGAGACGGGTCTCGAACCCGCAACCCTCAGCTTGGAAGGCTGATACTCTAGCCAATTGAGCTACTCCCGCCCATCGATATCCTCGTAAAACGGCTTTCACATTCAACCTTAGGCCACGCCGACGCGCAACCGTTAAACATGAGGCCTGATCGATCAATCAAAGCAAATGAGGTCAGATTTAGAAAAATGGTGGAGAGGGCAGGATTCGAACCTGCGAAGGCAGAGCCAGAAGATTTACAGTCTTCCCCCGTTGGCCACTTGGGTACCTCTCCTCGCCTATAAATCTAAACTCGAACCTTCTCCGCTCTTCCCTCGATTCACACAGCTGAGCCAAAAAGCACAAAGCCGAAGATCATCAGGTCAGATCGAAACGATCCCGCTCCTACTTAAGGGCCACTCTTTCCCGAACTTCTTCGGCAAGAACCTTGCGTTTCAGCAAGAGCCTTGCAACGACGCCGACTTTGAAAACGTCGACTTTACGGAGAAAAATGGAGCTGGTTATGGGACTCGAACCCGCAACCTGCTGATTACAAATCAGCTGCTCTACCAATTGAGCTAAACCAGCATCGCCTAAAGAAAGAACGAAGTGATCATTTAGAGGAGCCGGGAGAACTGAGTCAAAGAATTTCGCAAGAGACCGAAAAACTCCGTCAAACTGCCCGTTATCTCAGCTTCAGGCCGCCACGACGACGGCGAGAAGCCTGTTTTGCCATCAACTCTCTTCACCTGCGCCGCCAGCTGCGACCCCAGGGAGACCGTGCTGCCGTGCCGATTCATAAAGCGCCATCGAAGCCGCGACCGCCGCATTGAAGCTCGATCCACCAGGGATCTGAGGAAGGCGCACGAGCTCATCACAAACGCGCTCAACCGTGACCCTGAGACCCGACGATTCAGACCCGATAACCCAGACGATTTTTTCAGGTAGTTTGAAGTCCCAAGGCATGCCTTTACCTTTTTCAGCCAGACCGAAAATCCAGAAACCCG
>JAVFAU010000090.1:0-7131 GCA_034002335.1 Bdellovibrionales bacterium
GTGTCAGCACTTCGACATGGAGTTCTTCGAGGGAGCGAATGTCGCCCCCGCGAGGCGCTTGTACGAGACCTGGTGCATCGTGATCGTGTCCTTCGTGAGAGAGGGCGGTTGAGGGAGCGAGTGGTGATAGCATGGCGAGAAAGAGTGCCGTGATGGTCGAAGCTTTGGCTAGATTTTGAGTTTTCATTTGAGTCTCCGTCATTTTTTTTTAATTCGTATCTGGATCTGTTTACGTGTCTGGTTGAGTTTTTCTGGGTTGTTCTTGTTTGCGGGCCTGTTTTTAATCCCTAAAAAGTTCGTCTTCTTCGGTTCGATTCGCGTACGTTTCGGCGGAAGCACGACCGAAGCGATAAAATAAAGTCGGTGTCACGATGAGATCGAGAAGTGTCGATGTCACGAGACCGCCGACGATGACGACGGCGACAGGGTGTAGGATTTCCGAGCCTGGCTGTCCCTTGGCGAAAACCAAAGGAAGAAGCGCCAGTGCCGCGACCGAAGCCGTCATGAGGACGGGCAGCAGTCTTTCTTGTGATCCGCGAATAACCATGTCTCGTGAGAAGGCTTCGCCTTCGTATTTCATGAGATGGAGGTAGTGAGAAATCATCATGATGGCGTTGCGTGAAGAGATCCCGCAGAGCGTGATGAAGCCAACAAGGCTTGCGACGGTGATGGTTCGATCCGTGAAGAAGAGAAGTACGATGCCGCCGATAAAAGCGAACGGCAGTGTCGCCATGATTTGCAACATAATCGTTTTTGATCGGAAGTGATGAAGAAGAAGAGCTGCAATTCCCAAGAGAGAAAGTGTGCCGAAGAATAGGAGCTTGTTCGAAGCGGATTGCTGGCTTTCGAACTGGCCGCCGTAGGTGACGTAATAGCCTTCAGGAAATGAAACCTTTTGTGTGACCTTCGTTTTGATATCTTCGACGATGCTTCCTAAATCATGCTGTGACGTGTTGGCGGAGACGATGATTCGTCTTTGTCCCTGTTCGCGCGCGATTTCGTTTGGTCCTGAGGCTTCGTAGATATCCGCGACTTCCTCGAGAAGGACTTTGCGACCATCGGGCATGGTTTTGATAACGGTCGTACCCATTTTTTCTTGGGTCGAGCGCGAGTGATCGTCAAAGCGATAATAAATATCGTAGAGCCTTGTTTCTTCGAGAACTTGCGCGACGATTTCTCCGTTAAATGCGCCTTCTAGAAGCGAAGTGACTTCTCCCGCGCTAAGTCCGTAGCGTGCGGCTTCTTCCCTTAAGACGTGAATTTTCAGTTGTGGAATACGGCCCTGGTTTTCGATGCGAAGATCGACCAGGCCTTCGGTGTCGGCAATGGCATCGCGAAGCTCGGATGCCTTTTCGCGCAGGATCTGCGGATCTGGCCCGAAGATTTTGATCGCGAGAGCCGCATTGACGCCCGAGAGCATGTGATCGATCAAATGCCCGATCGGCTGTCCGATTCCAACGTTCACGCCTTGCAGATTTGATACGAGGGCGTCTCGAATTTCGTCGAGAACTTCAGATTGCGGACGGCCATTTGAGTGAAAGTCGACATCGATTTCGCTGACGTTGACGCCCATTGCGTGTTCGTCGAGCTCCGCACGGCCTGTGCGGCGTGAAACTGATTTGACCTCTTTGGACGCGAGTATGATTTTTTCTGCCTTGACCCCGATGGTATTGGATTCAGCAAGGCTGATGCCCGGAGGTGCGATAATGCTGATGACGGCTGTTCCCTCGTTGAATCGTGGAAGAAAGTCCTTTCCCATGAATGGAATCAGAGCCAGTGAGCCGACAAAAATCGCGATTGAAACGGAGATTACAGCCATCGGTCGGGCGAGTGCGAAGCTCAGGATCTTTCGATCAAGCGCTTTAAGCCATAGCGAGAACTTCGTATCGTGATGCTGACGGCGGTCTTTTTGAATAGCGGACGGTAAAAGATACGAACACAGCACGGGTGTAATCGAGAGAGAGACGAGGAGCGAGGCGAGGAGCGCTGTTAGGTACGAGATAGCAAGTGGAGTGAAGAGACGACCTTCGAGTCCGTCGAGATTGAAAAGCGGAAGAAAGACCAATGCGATAATCAAGGTCGCAAGGACGATGGAGTTTCGTACTTCGCTTGAAGCGTCGAAGATGACACGCAGATAATGGCGCTGTTTTTCGCGCGCAAGGTTCGCGTTTTCTCGCAAGCGTCGATCGACGTTTTCCGCGTCGACAATGGAGTCGTCGACGAGTTCGCCGATCGCAATGGCGAGTCCTCCGAGCGTCATCGTGTTGACCGAGAGTCCCAGAAGTTTGAAGACGATCGCCGTTACCAAAAACGAAACGGGGATTGCGACAAGGGTGATGATCGACATTCTGACGTTCGCGAGAAATATAAAGAGAATGACGAGTACGAGGACGCTGCCGATTTGCAGTTTTCCTTGGATGCCTTTTATGGACGCTTGAATGAAGTTTGCCTGTTTGAAAACGTCAGTGTTTACGACGACGTCTTTTGGGAGGGCCGGTTTCAGCTCGGCGACCGCGGCCTCGACTTCTTTTGTGAGATTGACCGTGTCCGTGTCGGGCGCTTTTTGTATTGTGATGACGACTGATGGGGAGCCGTTGAAGCTTCCATCGCCGCGTTTAAGGCGTGCGCCCTCGCGTACCTCGGCGACGTCTTTTACGAGGATCGGTCGGCCGAAGTGAAGCCCGACAAGTGTCGACTTTAAATCGTCAATGGTTTGAACGACGCCGATGTGTCGTACGAGCAGTTCTCTTTGTCCTTGTCCGAGGGTTCCGCTTTCAAGAAAGCCGCCGGTCGTGTTCTGGCTGACTTGAGAGAGCGTGCGGTCGATTTGTTCGAGTGAGATTTGGTAGAGATTGAGTTTTTCGGCCGAGAGAAGAATTTGATATTGTTTAAGTCCGCCGCCGATCGAGATGACTTGCGCGACGCCTGGAATCGTCAATAGACGTGGGCGCAGTACCCATTCGGCCAAATCACGAAGCGCCATCGGGTCGGTTTCGCCTGATTTTGAATAGAGCGCGATTTGTTGGATCTGTCCCATGAGTGACGAGATCGGCCCCATGACCGGTGTGATGTCGCGAGGCAGGCGTTCTTTGGCGAGCGTCAGGCGTTCTTGCACGAGTTGTCTGTTGCGATAAATGTCGGAACCCCATTCGAATTCGACATAGATGGCGGAGAGGCTGATGCCCGACTGAGACCGAATGCGATCGACTCCCGGGAGGCCGTTTAAAACAGATTCGATGGGGAAGGTTACCCGCGTTTCGACTTCTTCGGGCGCCATGCCGTGAGCTTCAGTCATAATCGTCACGGTTGGCTTTGTGATATCGGGAAGTACGTCGATCGGGAGATCGATAGCGGTTTTGACGCCGAATGCGAGAACGAGCGCTGTTATTGCGAGAACGAGCACTCTGTTTTGAAGAGAAAAACGAATGATGGCATTGAGCAGACCGGTTTGATTCATATAGACCTTTGACCGATGGATTTGAAATAGCATATCCTGAGGGGGAGGATAGGTCAAACTGTCAGAAAAACGCGAACTGTGGGGCTTAGATGAAACGAAACGTAAAATCTCATACGGCGAAAAAGCGTAAAGCTATATCGGGAAAAGCCATGGTTTCGAAGGGTGCAACAAAAAGCTTCGCCCGCGCTGCGGCAGGCAAGACAGGGCATCGGCACGATATGCATGATCATGATTTTCATCCGTCTCATCCTGAGGCGTTGATGCGTCTCAGGCGTGCTCGGGGACATCTCGACAAGGTCGTACAGATGGTTGAGGAGTCACGACCTTGTACGGAGATTCTGCAACAGTTATCGGCGGTGATCGCGGCTCTTGGTGGTTGTCGTGCGCTTCTTTTTAGTGAACATTTGAAAACGTGTCTTCGCCCCGCGATTCGTCAAGGTCATGAAGTCCTAATCGATGAGCTTGATCAGTTGGCGGCGCGCGTGATGAAAGCGACGTGATGCGTTCGACATGATAAAGTCGCAGCCGTGAAGATGGTTTGAAAAGTGTGTGAAAGAAAGGTGAAGGAAAGGTTGATATCATGAAAAGTATTAAAGGCATTCTTCTCTCGGGTTTTGTCGTGCTGTTGGCTTTAGGTTCGGATGCGTTCGCTCATGGTGAAGATGCTCCGGGGCCTCATGGTGGGGAGATTCGCATGCCTGGCGCCTTTCATACGGAGTTAAAGCAGGCTGGCCGCGAGTTTGAGGTTTATCTTCTTGATATGCAGTTTAAAGATGCGACCGTTCGCGACGGAAGCGTCGAGCTCAATATCGAACGAGCTGCCTCGGGTGGGAAAGTGTCGAAGTTTTCCTTCGCGTGCAATCCGATGCTGGGAAAGGCTCCGCACTTTCATTGTATCAGTACCGATACTGGCTACAAACCGGTTGATGGAGACCGTTTGTTGCTGAAAGCGAGACGTGGGCGCGCTGTGGGAACCGTAGCTGAATACAAGCTGCCGCTTCTTTCGGCAGGGGGATCTGCAACGCAACGACACGATCATGGCGCTCATGGTCACCACGATCACGGCGGTTCCAAGGTGAAGTCTGGAGCCGAATCTGGGACTAAATCTGGAAAAAAACAGGGTGCAGATTCTAAAAATGAGAAGCATGATCACTCGCACCACTGACAAAGGCGCACGAGCAAGGGCGTAGGGGCATAGCGAGTGACAAAGATCGACAGCACAGAATCATCGGGAAAAAAACGGACTGGCGGCGCGAAGGCGGTTGTAGCAGAATTTGAGCCGTTTGATTGGCAGGCTCTGATGCCGGCTCCGGTGATAGGGGTGGATGAGGTCGGTCGTGGTTGTTTGGCTGGTCCTGTTTATTCTGCGGCTGCGATAGTTCCCGTATCCGAGGTGAATGTGCTTGTAGAGCTTGGGGTCACGGACTCCAAGGCTCTGACGAGTACAAAGCGTGAACGGCTCGCACAGGAAATTCTCGCGCGCTGCCATGTCGGAATCGGTTTTGCCTCGGCTGAGGAGATCGATCGGATCAATATTCTTCAGGCGACGTTTCTTTCGATGCGACGAGCTTTGGTTGAGCTTCAGAAGAGCGTGTCCGGAATCGGTCCAGGAAATGGTCATATTCTCATTGATGGTAACCAGCGCATTCCTTTGCTTGGCGCGGAGGTTGAACTCTTCAAAGCTTTGCCGCAGACGACGCTTGTGAAAGGCGATCTTCGTGCGCTGCCGATTGCGGCGGCCTCGATTGTCGCAAAAGTCACGCGTGACCGTTTGATGATTGAAGCGGCGACGGAGTTTCCTCAATATGGGTTCGAAAAACACAAAGGATACGCCGCAGTCGTGCACCGTCAGGCAATCGCCGAGCATGGCCCTACGAAGCTGCATCGAAAAAGCTTTGGCGGCGTCCGCGAATACGTTCAACCAAGCCTCTGAGTCATTCTCTAAGTCGTCCTCTGGGTCATCCTCTGAGCCGTCCTCTGAGATGCCGTCACAAGCCTTCATGGACTCGCCTCGTGCGAGCGTTTGTACGGCTCCAGGCGTGGGGCAGAGGGCCGGTTTCAAACCTAGCGTGGAGGTTGGTTGGGAGACAGAGACTCGAGCGTGTCGGTGGCTTGAGCGGCGTGGCGATCGCATTGTCGTGACACGATTTAAAACACCTTTTGCGGAAATCGATATTCTTGCTCTGCGACCGGATGGCGGCGTACTTGTTTGCGAAGTGAAGTCGAGCTTGTGGCCGGATGATCGTGCGCTCGGACTGGGAGAGCGACAAAGGCGAAGACTTGCGCGCGCTGCGAGTTGGGTTGCGGAGGAGCTTGATCGGGACGTGGAAATCGTACTGCTGGGCCCGTCGACACGGGGCGGTGATTTTCTCGAGATTCCGATCTTTTGACATCGGTAGCGGTTTGCACGCTAGACTGAACGTATGATTCGCATCTTCGCACGTACTGCTCTGTTTTTGTCGCTGGTTTTGATGTTGAGCCTTGGCCCGGTTTTCACGGGTTCCCAAAAGGCAATGGCCGATTCGGCTCGCGATTTCATTATGAGTTGTAGCTACGGGGTGCTTGCCGGAACGCTCGTCGGAGCTGCGACGCTCGCATTTTCTGAAAAACCGGGTGAGAACTTAAACCGCGTCGCACGAGGCGCGTCGTTCGGTTTGTACGGCGGTATTTTGCTTGGCCTTTATGTGATCTACGGAATTCCAAGCCAAGAAGAGCGGATGTTGAGAGATCAGCTCGGAGGGATGCCTGCCGAGAGTGTGCCTTCGATGACTCGGACGAATGCTCAGCTTACGCGTTTCATGATTGCCCCCGTATTTTCGGAGCGTGGGCTCGAGGGTGGCGAGCTTCGCTATGAGCTCGCGAACTTCTAACGGATCTTTATAGGCTGCCGCCAAAATCGTAGTTCAGGCCCAGAATGTAGCGCGGCTGTGGTTCACTGAGCAAGTGGGCGACCTGCACGCGCACGCCCCAGCAGTCGCCTGGGGGTCGAATGTTGAAATCCGCGCTCCAGCTTTTAAGCATAAGACTCAAGGGAGCGTAGTTCGCGGGAAGGTAGTTGAGGGTCGCCGAAGCCGTTGCATAACGGCGCACGAGGCCGATTGAGACACCTAAGTTTTCATCGCGTTTCGAATACGCTTCTTCGGTATTTTCCGTGATGAGGAAGTTCTGCGAGAAGCTAACCTGCAAAAAGTTTCCGCGTAAATCGTGAAGTCTCATCCATGACGATGTGTTGAATACGTCGTGAAGTGGAAAGTAGCGAATGGCCGTGCTTGTTTCGAAGCGATCAAAGCGCATTTCCACAATCGAAAAGATATCCGAAAAATTAGCGCGAACATCAAACTCAGGTTTATCGAATTCGTAGTTCGTGCCGTTTTTTATTAAAACGACTTGGCGGTAACTGGCGTCGTCGCCCGACCAAGTCTTCTTGATGAACCTATTGGTGATGAGCGCCGAGATGATATTGCGTTGGGTGATGCGGTCTTCGTAGTCAAACTGCAGTCCCTTGGACGAATAAAAGTCGGAGTTCGATAACGGTTGTCCGTCGATGTAGATCGGAGAAAGCGAGTTGTCTCCAAAAAAAGAAGATTTCGTCTGTTGGAGCCACGGGATACCCGAAATCGCGATCTCTGGTTCGACTTCATGTTTTAAAAGAAGGGGGCGCTTAGGTGGAGGTG
>JAVFAU010000091.1:0-7105 GCA_034002335.1 Bdellovibrionales bacterium
TCGCCAATAGCATCATCGCGAACAACGCCGAACGTCACGGCAAGACGTTACGCTCGAATCCCGATGCGGAACTTGGCTTAAGACCCGAGTATTTTGCGTACGACACCGAAGAGATCGAAGTGAGTCAGACGGTCGCGCGTGTGCGAGAGTTCCTCGAGCAGCATGGCATTCCGCCTCGCGAAGTGGCGATTCTTTATCGCTCAAACGGGCAGGGTGGTTTGCTCGAGGCCGAGCTTCGTCGTGAGCAGGTTCCTTACGCGATCACGGGCGGAACGGCGTTCTTTGACCGAAAAGAAGTCAAAGACGTGCTGGCCTACTTGCGCTCCGCGATTTCGCCAAATGAAGTCGCGTTTCGCCGGATTGTCGCGACACCACCTCGTGGCATCGGCGAAACTTCAATTGATCGTTTGACGGCATGGGCAGATACGAAAGGCGTTCGCTTTCATGTGGCGGCCCGCAAATGGAAGCAGGCTGAACTCCCTGAGCGAACGGGCGAGGCGTTTGATGCGCTCTTCGAGGCGCTCGATGGTTTGCCTGAGTATCTTTTAACTCCGAACTCCGAAATCGAAGGGGATTCGCCGGGGCGCAGGCTTCTGCGTTTTCTTGATGAGATCAAATATCGCGAGCACATTCGCTCTTTGCATAAAGAAACCGAGGCGTTCGAAAAGCGTTGGCTTGCGATTGATGTTCTGGCGCGGGTTCTGGATTCGTATCTCGCGCGAGTCGAGGGAAAACCGGATATCAAGGATCTCTCGCGCTTTATCGATACCATGGAGCTTCGCGACGCGCTTGATGAAGAGAGCGACGATGCGGATAAAAAAATCCAGTTGCTCACGCTTCACGCCTGCAAGGGGCTTGAGTTCGACGCCGTTTGCTTGATCGGTTGTGAAGAAGATCTTTTGCCGCATCGAACGCTCGGGGAAGATGTGTCTGAGGAACGTCGTTTGTTTTATGTCGGTGTCACACGCGCTCGCAAGTTCCTGATTCTTTCGCGAGCGAAGGTCCGTCGGCGGTTTGGTCGATTGGCCCCGGTTGCGGTCTCTCGCTTCATTCAAGAAATCCCTGAGGGCCTGATGGTGCGTTACGAGGATGGCGCGCGACCTCTTGCGAAGGCGGAACGAGCGAGTCGACTTGGCGATCTTTTCGCGAAGCTCGATAAGCGTGTGGCGGAACTTGCCTCTGAGCAACAAACTGAACAGCAAACTGAGCAGCAGGCCGATCGGCTTTCAGAGGCAACCACTTTAAACTCTTCTCGCGGTTCCATGGCGTCCGCTCCGACGCCCTCCGGAGAAAAAACAAACGGCGATGCGCCCAAAAGAAGCTCATCGCCGTTTAAGTTCGGACGAAACTAGAGTTGATTACTTGCGATATTCACCCAGTAGCGGCGAACGATTTCACCTGTTCGCCGGTCATCGAATGTATTCTCCAATAATCCGCCAAACTTTTCGATAATCCGCCAGGATGCGTGGTTTTGATCGCCGCAAGTCACGAGAATGTCGTTTAATCCGAGCTTACGGCACGCGGCGATGCTTTGTCGAAAAAGCTCGGTGGCAAAACCTTGCTTTCGAAAGCGAGGACTGACCGCATAGCCAAGGTGGCCTCCTCTCTGAGTCAGGCTTTCATTGAGCTCATGGCGGATATTCATTCTGCCTACGATGTGTTCGCCGGAGAAACCGTAAAGCATTGTCGATGGAACCATGTTGGCTGGCAGTTTTGTTTTCTGCTTTTGCTCTTCAAGTTTTCGCAAGTGTTCTGAGTGTTCCATGCCTGGTTCCCAGACGAAGGTTGCCCAGCTAAGTCGGTCTCCGTCCCAGTCGGAAACCCATGCGAGAAAGGCGGACTCGTCTTTTGCGCTGAGTTCTCTGAGAATGAGATTTTGGCGATGAGCCATACTGACCCTCGGTGGTGACGACGGATGTACCTCTTTTACATCTTAAAATTCGTCGTCACTGGATAGCAAGAGGGTTACTGCGCTTAGTCGTCATCGTTGTCGTGGTCGGGATGCTCGCGTTCAAGTTTGATGCTTCCTGAGACCGTCGTAAACGAGATCTTTGTTGCGCCGCTATCGGCCCGATCAAGCACGATTGGGTTCGTACCGCGTGGGATCGTGCGTTTGGTGCCATTGGCCTCTTCGATTTCAACCTTCCCGGATGTCGAAGAGAAAGTGATGGCAGAGTTGAGTGGGGCGAGGGTCTCGAACTTTAGATCTCCCGATACCGATTGGGCTGTAATCGTTTTGGCTGTCTCTAGGCCGTGGAGCTTTATGTCGCCCGAGACACTGTTGAAGTGAAGCTCTTCGAAAAGACCGGGGCCTTCAAGGTCACCACTGACGGTTTCCATTTTAAGTAAGCGCACGAGTGGAGTTCGAGGTGCCGTCGGCTGTGCGATGAGATCAAGGTCGGCCGATTTCGTTTGCGCATGAACATTGTCGAGAGGTGTCGCGACTTTGATGTCTCCAGAGACTGTGTGTACACGCACGTCTTTAACACTCTTTGGGACTTTGACTTGCAGAACGTTTCGCGGCAAATGCGCCGTGATGGAAGCGGCATCATTTGAAAAAGTAAGGCTGAAGGCCGTTAGGGCTCTTGTCTTATCTTTTCGTTCCGGCTCTTGGGTCATGACGCGCATGACGCCTGCTCGGCTCGTATCGACAAGCACGGGCTCCTTTTCGTTCACGCGATTTGATGAGAGCGAAAGGTCGACGCGATCATCCGCCGAAGGTAAGAGTTCAATTTTAATCGCGACAGTCTCGATCTCAAGAGAAGTGATGGCGGCTGTCGGTTCGAGACTTTGCTTGAAATCGACAGGCGTACCGTTTGGTGTCGCCATGTTCTTCGCATAGTGTCGGCCGATGGATTCTGGAAACGTGTATGCGTTCGCTTCGTCGAGTTGAAGCGACGCGAGATAGGAACCAGCGGTGAGAATAATGCCGGCGAGGGCTGTGGCGCCTGTGAGTGTGAGAAAACGGCGGGTTTGTGAGTTTTTTCGAGTCATCTTAGGCCTCCTTACGGTCGGTGATGAATTGTAGATTCCAGCGCAGATAGCGAAGGCTGAGCTGCGCGATCCATGATGTGAACAGGGTCATGAGAAATATGCTTGAAGCCGTGAAGGCTATGCTTGCGAGAACAAGCAAAGTCGAAGCGACGTGCGCCCAGATGGAGCCATCGAGTGTAAAGACGTTGGTTGGAAGCCAGAAAAGTAGAGCGAGGCTTGCGAAGAAAAACGACGCCGCCACAATCCAACCGGCCATGATGACGCCCACAAGCGCAAGGAACGGCCCGAGAACGAAAATCAAATTAAAGGGCGCAAGCGCCAACACGGCAAAGAAAGCACGACCGATAGAACCTAATTGCTGCCGGAGCGAGGTTTCTCCGGCCGGATCGTCTTTTGTATCGGGCGACGCGAGGAGCGGGCTCCTATTTGTGAAAAACTCTTCGCTCGCCGCAAGCCGTGATTCCGCAATCAAGGTTTTGGCGAGTTGTCTGGGATCCCCGAGTGAGCCGATCACGTCGAGTTCGCTGCGTCCGGATGCGAGAGCTTCGCGAAAGAACTCTTCTTGGTCGCGAAGAATGTCGTTTCGTTCCGCCTCGGACAATTTCGCCAGGTGAGTTTTAAGTTCCGAAAGGTATTCAGACTGAGTGGAGATCTTTTTTGCCCAGGGCACGGTTAAACTCCTCGACGTTTCGTAGGTGGGTGAATGATTTCTTCGACGCTCTCTGTGAAGTGGGTCCATTGCTCAACTAAACTTTGGGTGAAGGTTCGCCCGTTTTTTGTCATGCGATAGTATTTTCGAGGCGGGCCTTCGTTTGATTCAACCAAATAGGTTTCAAAATACCCCTCTTGAGTCAGGCGCCTTAAAATGGGGTAGATGGTGCCCTCTGAAATCGGAATGCGTGTCGAGATCGCGCTGACCAACTCGTAGCCATAGCGGTCTTCTTTGGCGACAAGCGCCAGGACGCACATTTCGACGACACCTTTATGGAACTGCGTATTCATACAGATATGTTTATCACTCAGTACTGTATAATGCAAGGTACTGGCTGACGAATTATAGAAGGGCTGAGATTATGGTCTAAATATCTGAATCAAGGGTGTTTTTGAGTCGGCCAAGGTGTCTTGAGAAAGAGTCGTGGCCAAAAAAAACGCGTGCTCGTTTTAAAAACGAGCACGCGAAATCGAGTGCGTTCCGCATTATCTTAAGAAAACTAGAAAATGTAGCGACCGCCGAACATGAATCCTTGGATTTTAGCCGACGTCGTTTGACCACCACCAGAAAGCTCGTGCTCGATCACGCGGTAACGACCGTCGAACGCGAACTTCTCGTTCAAAAGGAACGACGCTCCGATTTGGAAGCCGACTTTACCTTTGATTGTCGCGCCAGGAGCGGCGTTTGAAAGTGAAGGGAAGTTGTAGTTAAGACCGCCCATCGCTTTGAGCTGTGGAGTTACTTTTGCCGTGAGCTCGCCGTAAGTCGTCCACTCGCTGACTTTAAGGCCGTTTGAGTTCTTAACTTCGCGCGAGAAGTCGTATGTCGCTCCGCCTTGAAGCGCAAGGCCTGGTGTGAATTGGTTGAATTCATAGTTCGCACCGAGTACGAACGCGCGTTCCGCATCGGCCTTTTGGCCGCCCGAAACTTCGTATCCATCCGCGAGGTCGAACATGCCGAAAACGCTGAGGTGACCTTTAATGAAGTCAGGGAGTCCCGCGCCGCCGCCCGAAGAGCCGAGGATCGTGTCGTCAGCTTTTTTTGTCGCTTTTGCTGGCGCAGCTTGCGATGCCGCCGGTGCAGTCAAGATCGCGCAGAGAGCGATCAGTGCGGTGCTTGAAAGAACGAAGCTACGAAAAGAAGGCTGAGAAAGAAAAGACATTGCTGAGTGTCTCCTTAAAACAAGGTTAGGTTAAAACAAGGTTAGGTTAAAACAAAGTTCGGCTTGCGAGCGTGATCACGTCACAGGTTGCCGCTTGTCGCAAGCTTCCCGTGTGCGCCACTTTTTGTGACGCTTGTGATTGTGCAATTTCCGTTAAGGAAAACCTGTAGGATGTTCCTGATGGACAGGCAAATCATTTGCTTCGGCCGCCGTGAGTTATGACCGGCTGCGCAAGCCCACGGCATTTGGCCTGGAACTCAACGCCCGAAATTCAACGCCCGGAATGCGCTGTTTTTACGGCCTCTTGTGAACTCTCCACGAAAACATTGAAGAGATCGAGGACTCGAAGCGGATCGACGGGACGATGGGTTCGGGTCGGACGACTTAAGGGATGAATGCCCTCGGTGAGGGTTCTGATTTCAAGGTGCAAGTGGGGCCCTGTCGATGCTCCCGTGTTGCCGGAGTGGGCGATGAGTTGGGAGCGTTTTACTATGCTGCCGTTTCGAAGGTTTTTTTCGAACCTCGAAAGGTGCGCGTAGAGTGAAACAAACTTTTCCCCGTTTGGTAATTCGTGCTCGATGACGACCGTGCGTCCCCAACCGTTGAAGGTGCCGGCCTCTCGCACTGTTCCATCGCTTACGGCGTAAATAGGGGTTCCGATCGGCGCGGTGAAGTCGACGCCGTGGTGTTGGCGATTGCAGCCGCAGATTTTGTAGCCACGTGAAATATAGGATTTGTCGATTGGCCAAGCGAGGTTTTGTTCGCGAATGGCTTGTAGCGTGTCGTGATCGTTTTGGGTTGGATCTTGGCTTCCGCTCAAGGCTTCGTAGAACACTTTTGGGTCGATGCCGTTTGCGTCGAAGATGCGCGCGTTGATGCAGAAGCGTCCCGCGATCGTAGTCTCACATCCCGCGACCCACGACGAAGCTTTGGCCGTGATTTCGACAAAGCGATTGTCGATCGAACCGCCGTTTTTGAAGCGATTCACGATGTCAGCGGCGTACTCTTGAAACTCGGTCGTTGACTGATCAAGGAGGTCGATGATCGAGCCGTCTCTGTAGAGAGATTGAAGCTCCTGAGGTGGATTTACACCTTGAAAACTCGCGGTCAGCACGACGCCGCGGTGGATAGATTTGGTTTTGACCGAGAAGACGGCGACGCGGAATCCGACGTGATTAAATGAGATCAGATCTTCATTGGGAGAGCCATCGGTTAGGTTTTCAATGGGTAAGATATGGAACTTCTCGTTTTGAGCCCAGCCCTGTTTTTCGGCTTGGCTGAAGATGGCGTGAATCGTTTTTGAAAGCACGGCTTCGTTGGCAAGGCCTTCGAGTGAATCCGTGTCATAGTGGTAGAGCATGTTGCGATTGAAACGAACCACGTTCGATTGAAACCTAAGTTCCGCGACTGGGAGTGCGAGCTGCGCCCAGGTTGTCAGGGGAAACGCGGGCTGTCTTGTCGGAGACTTGGCTGTAGGGCGTTTGTTGGAGGGTGTGTTTTGTCGATGAGCTCTGCTATCGACGGTGTGCGACTGTGTTCGTGCGTGCAGGACCGGAAGGGTCACGAAAGCCTGGAGCGCTGTAAAAAAAGTTGTCAGAAATAGGAATTTTCCTCTGTGCATGATGGCTCCTTGGTGATGAGTCAGGGTGCTGTATCTAATGAAGTTTTTCTGGTCGTTACTATGGGATAGCGAGGTTGTATTTGCGAGAGAGGAATGCCCGAGTGAAGTTTTTTTGTGGGCCAAATTGGGACGTCGTTATTCGAGTGAGTGGTTGTTCCGATAAAGTGCGCAGAGGTTTTTTTAGAGTGATTATCCTAGGGCTGGAGCCTGGTTTGGAGCGGACGTGATGATGCGAAACGCGCGCGATGTCTCGTTTTTAGCTACGGTATCGCTCGTCATATTTCTTTCGGCGTGTGCAGACACGGGAGAGAATGTCGTGAGCGATGTTCGTGCATCCGAATTGCAGTCGAATGTTTCGCTCTCGTGCGAAGAGAAAAGATTTTTGAGGCTCGTGAACATGTACCGAGCTGAAAATGGCGTGAGTGCTCTTGTCGTGAGTCGTTCGGCGACGCTCGCGGCGAGATGGCATGCGCGTGATATGGGAGAAAATCGCTATTTTTCGCACACTGATTCGCTTGGACGAAGTCCAGCCGCGCGCGCGGAAGCTTTTGGCTATTTCCAATGCATGGGTGAGAACGCGGCCGCCGGAAACCAAGATGCGGAGCGAACGTTTTGC
>JAVFAU010000092.1:0-7078 GCA_034002335.1 Bdellovibrionales bacterium
TGGCTCACGATCTGTCAAAATGCGATGCAAGAGAACGTCACGATTCTCGAAAGCGAGCGTTCACTTGATCACGTCTCGCATGAAAAGCTGGGGGCCGAACTCATTCGACAGTGGCAGCTTCCTCTTCTGGTTCAAGAAGCCGTTCAGTATCATCACGATGGTTTTATTGTCGGTAAAGTCTATGCCTACGAACAGGCCGTAGACATCGTTCACCTTTCGAACCTCTTGGTGCATTCATTTTCGTTCGGCAGCAGCGGTCATAGTCAAATCCGCAACCCTTCAAAAGAAATCGTTCGACGGCTTCTGAGCAGCGAGGATGCCCTTACGCATGTCGCGCGCTCCGTTCACCGCGCTCTCAAAAAGACAGAAGGCCTCTTGGAAGGCCTCCTCGCCGAAGAAAACGCGTCCGAAAACGCGCCAAAAAAAACCTCTGAATAGGCCGAAGGTTTCCCCGATCTTTCTTTACAAAAGAGATTCCGCGGCACCCGCAATGGCGCTCGCATCAAGCCCATGGCGTTTGTATAGCTCCAAAGCGGAATACGCGCTCTGACCAAAGCTATCGCCAACGCCAAGAGAACGAAGACGAAGCGCCGAAGTCTTATCCGCCGCGCCCGCTTCGTTCAAAAGCGCGTGCGCGACAAGAGCGCCCATACCGCCGACAAGACGATGATCTTCGACCGTCACCAAGCGACCTTCACTTGCGGCCAACGCCTGCTTCAATGTTTTCACATCGATCTGCGTAACCGAAGACGCGTGAATCACAGTCGAGCCAACGCCTTTTTCCGCCAAAATATCCGCCGCCTTCAACGCTTCCGGAAGAAGCGAGCCGTTTGCGACAAGAGTCACCGACTTCCCCTTGCCTCCGGCAGGAATCGTAAGCGACGGGCTCCAGCTTGAAAGCGCGTGCCTTGTTCCGTCCGCCGTCAAACGGCGCGGGAAGTTCTCACGACCCAAAAAGAAAATGCGTGTCGGAGGAACCTCTCCGCGTTCGCGGGCGTTCGCGAAATCCTCAATCGCTTCGGTGATAAGGTCGTCCGCCTCACTCGAGGTCGAAAGCGAATAGACTTCGACATGAGGAATGCTGGCGACTTGCGCGTAGAACGACAGCGCTTGGTGGCTCGCGCCATCGGCCGCATCTTGAAATCCCGTGTGTGAAAACACCGCGATGACTGGAGCCAGCGAGAGGTTCGCCATCGTGATCGGCAAAGCGCCCTTGGTGACGCCGAACTGCGCGAACGTGTCGACAAACGGAATGTAACCCGCAAGCGAAAGCCCCGCAGCCGTTGAAACCATGTTCGACTCCGCGATCCCGACATCGAAACCAGCTTCTGGGAACGCTTTATGAAAATCCGCAACCCCCGTCGAACCTTGAAGATCGGCGGAAACTGAAACAACGGGACGACCGCGCTTACGCGCGTCGATCATCGCCTTGGCGACGCCGAGTTGGATTTTTTCGGAAGGATGCGATTTTAGAAGCTTCGCTCCCGCCGCTTGCGGCAGGACCGTCGCAGCGACACGAGACGCCTTTTCTTCGGCCATTTTCGCCTCACGCGCGGCGACCTTCTCGTACCACCCCATGAACTCAGGCGGCACGCCTTTGCCCGCCTCCGTCTCGCCGTAGATCTCGCTTAAGAACGCCGGAAGCTCCTTTGCGGACTTCAGTGGAAAACCGTGCGCGCCACTCGCGGATGCTTCCGCTTTTTTGTTTCCCTTGCCCTTCACCGTCTTCGCGTGAATCACGATCGGAACCGTCGGATTCTGTCGAGACGCTTCGAACGCTTCTTCGAGCGTCGTCGCGCAGGCCTGAAGCGAGTGACCTTCTTCCAAACGCAGAACACGCCATCCCAGAGCTTCCAGTCCCTTGAACGTCGGCTCCATCGAATATGAATCTTGATCGATGCGGCCAGAAAGCTTTGTGCGGTTATCGCTGATGATCAAAACAAACGGCGCCATCTTGCCTTTCGCCGCAAGACCGGGAATAGCCGCGAACGCTTCGCGCGCTTCGCCCTCCATCGCGCCGCCATCAGAAAGCGCGCACACCGTAACACGCTTGCGGTTTCCGCTCAGCGCATCGGCAAATGCGAGACCTTGCGCTTGTGGGAGACCCGAGCCAAGTGGGCCGTTGGAAATCAATACGCCCTCGGGAAAAAGATGAGCCTCGCCGTGTCCGGTGAGTTTCGAAGAAATCGAACGAAAGCCAGCCAAGCTCTCAAGGCTTAAGCCCGCCATCCCGTAGTTGGCTTTCAATGCGTAAATGCCGTTTTCGCAATGACCCGCATCGTTTACGAAGTGATAGAGATCGAACCACTCGGTCGCCCGATCAGATGATCCGGATTTTTTTTCGGCGTCAGCGAACATCAAACCGTGAGTCGCGGACATCAGTTCCGCAAATGCCGAAGGCCCACCAAAGTGAGACGCTGCACCGCCAAGCACAGCCTCCATGTCCATGAGCGCCACCATCGCGCGTGTCGCCTTCGGATCGGCGACTTTCAAAGATTCGCCCGATTGCCTTTGCACTGTGGCGCTCCACTTGGGAGTCAATCCACGTGCCGTCGCAAGACGAGGCTTCACTTGAAGCGGAGCCACCGCCGCAGAAACAGCGGATGAAACAGCGGATGAAGATGATGAGATGGAACCTGACTCTGTCGAATTTGAAGTGGTGTCTGCCATGGGCGTTTTCTTCTCGTGATTCCTGCCTAGCGTCAATAGTTTCTACAGTTTCTGCCCCACGGCCCACGGCGTCTGCTAATCTAGCTGCGACGCTTCGAAAACCAGTCTCACGCACAAGGTGACCACATGAATCAATCGTCTCGTCCGAGCAAATGGTCTAAGCTTCCCAAAGTCGAGCTTCATCGCCACTTGGATTGCTCGATTCGCCCCAGCACATTGCGTGAACTCCTAACGGCCGCCGGCGTCACCGTTCCAGCGGACCCCAAGATCTTTGCGACCGAGTACTTGGTCAAAGAACCGATGAATGATCTTGGCGCCGTCTTAAAAAAGTTTCTCGCGGCTCAAAAAGCGCTTTCATCCGAAGAGGTCCTCACGCGTGTCACGATCGAGTGCATTGAGGATGCCGTCGCCGAGGGCATTCGCATTATGGAGCTGCGTTACGCTCCGACGTTCATTCAAGATGGCCACGAACATCTGAGCTTCGAAAAAATTCATCGCGCCATCGTCAAAGGTGTTCAAGCGTGTCGCCATCTTCCCATCGCGGTCGGTTTGATCGCGATCGTTCAACGCATTAAACCTGTAAGCGTAGGCGCTTCTGTCATCGATTTCGCAATCGAACACAAGGACACGTTCGTCGCCGTCGATCTCGCTGACAACGAAGACGGGTTTGACCCCGAACCGTTCGCGCCTTTGTTTCAAAAAGCGCGCGCGCAGGGACTTCACGTCACTATTCACGCGGGCGAAGCTCCGATTCCGACGGCCGCGCACAACGTGCGCACCGCAATCGAACGCTTGGGCGCGGAGCGAATCGGTCACGGTCTTCAAATCGCCAATGGCGCCCAGGGCATCCAGGACGCCGAGGCGATTCTCGCGCAAGTCGTGCGCGAAGGCATCACGCTCGAACTCTGCCCGACCTCCAACCTTCTCACCAACGCCGTTCGCTCGATCGGCGATCATCCGTTTCAGGCTTTACGCGCGGCCGGAGTTCCCGTCACCGTCAACACCGACGATCCCGGTGTCTTCGATTATGATCTCACGCACGAATACGACGCGCTTCACGCGGCGTTCGGATATGGCGAAAAAGACTTTATTGAATTCGCCGAAACGGCCGCACGCGCAAGCTTCATTCCGCTTGCGGAACGCCAGCGCGTTTGGCCCGGCCTGTGAGCCTATCTGCGAAATGATCCCGATCAAAGCGGGGTTTCGTCGGCGATGCGCCCATTCACGATACGCGAGATCTTGCCGTGATAACCTTCGAGATCGGCCCGATCATGCGTCACAAGAATCGCCGGCGTGCCCGTCTCTTCAAGAACGGAACGAACGAGCGCTCGTGCCTCGTCGCGAATCTCCGCATCAAGCGCCGAGAACGGCTCGTCGAGCAGCAAAAGGCGCGGTTCACCAATCAGCGCTCGAGCCAGAGCGACTCGCTGACGCTCGCCCCCCGAAAGCAACCGCGCCGCTCGGTGCTCCGCCGCCTGTAAGCGCAGTCGCTCGAGATAGCGCGCGACATTCGCGCGCGCGCGCGCGGGCTCGACGCCTCTCGTGCGGATCGCGGCTTCACACGCAAACTCGATATTCTCACGCGCCGTCATGTGACCAAAAAGCTCGCCGTGCTGAAACACGACGCCCAATCGTCTTTGAGGAACGGAAAGCTTTCCCAAATCTTCGTTTCCGAAAACCCACTGCAACTCATCCGCCGAATCGATTCCCAAGAGCAGCCTCAAGACCGATGACTTTCCCGAACCAGAAGCCCCGAGAAGCGCCGTCACTCCACGATCAAGAATCTCCCAGTTCGCGACATCCACGCGGAAAACGCCGAACTGCTCACGGCTTCCGTACACACGACGAAGCGTTTACACCAGCGACACGGCCACCTCCCCAAATGAAAATGCGATAGCTGAGTCCGCCGAAAACCAGGCAGAGAAGAATCAAAAGCGACGCGGCCTCAAGACGATAGGTTTCAAGCAAGCCTTTCGCAATCAACGCAAGCGTCATCGGGCGCGAAGCCGCGATCGCACCAAGGGCATAGTCGCCCCATATCCAAAACGCGACCAAGCCCGCCGACCAGAAAATCACCTCGCGAAAATGCGGAAAAATCACTTTGCGCACAATCATTCCATTGGTCGCGCCAAGCGTGCGAGCCACAAGAATCTGCCCATCTAAAAGAGAAAGCGTTTCGTCCCAGCGCAGTCGCCAAACGACCGGGGCAAAAAGAAGCGCGGCACCGAGCGCGATACGAAGAGCGTCGAGCATAAACGAAGGATCTCGCCCCCAACCGATGACAAGGGTCGCATAGCCCGTGATGGCCGCACTCGGCGCGACGTAACTTGAAAGATAGGAGCGCAGCTTCTCAGACGGCATCGAAGCCGACAAAGCAAAAACCAAAGAAAAAAGAAGCCCCGCTGCCAAGAGTCCACCCAAAGTCGCCGTCACAAACGAACCGCGCAAAGCCAACAGCAGCGGCCCCGTCATTTGTAACAAACCTGCGCTCTCAAGCTGGGCCCAGCCCAAAACAGGGCCGCGCAAGAGGGCGAACAACATGACCGTGGGTGCGCAAAGAATCAACGCGTACGAAATCGTTCTTAAAAGAAGCGAGACCACGCCGTCTTGCGCCACTAAAATACGATCGACTCCCTCGCGCGTCTCGCTCTCCGTGGTTAGCGCGGTCCTCTCGTTTCTCTCTCCAGCTCCGTTTGAAGCCGAACGCACCAAAAGAACCAGCGCCAGCAAAAGACCCCATTGAAAAAGCGAGAGTCCCGCCGCGATATCCCAAGCGCTTTCGAAACGAATCGCCTGATGAATCGCGATCTCAAGCGTAACCGGTTGCGAGCCTCCTAAAATCAATGGCACCGAAAAACTCGCAAGACTCGTCGCGAACACCGTGATCCACAGCCGTGCGAGGTCGCCCCGAACCGCCGGCAAAACGCCTTTGAGCCAAAGCGAAGAGCGTGGAGCGCCTTCGACCCACGCCAATTCAAGGCTAGCTCCGACCTTGCGGCGAATTTGCCGATGAATGACGATCGCAACCAAGCCCATCGCCGAAAAGCCGTGAATGAAAACGACGGCACTCAAACCCTTCCACGAAGGAAAGATCGACAGAAACCCCAGCACTGTGACCAATGCCGGTACGACCGTCGGAAAAAGCACAAACCACTCGAGCCCTCGACCGAATCTTTGATTTAAAAACAACGCGACACTCGCCAATCCTCCGATGAGAATCGCGAAGGTCGCCGAAGCTCCGGCTTGCGCGAGAGATAAAGCCAAAAGTCGCGGAAAACCGCTCGGCAAGCTCAGGCGAAACTCCGCGACCACCAGACTGAAAAAATACGGAAGCACAAAGACGATCAGAACGAACGCCAAGCCGAACCCGCGAAAGGGCCTCACAAGCCGACCTCACCCCATTTTTTCATCAAACGGTCGCGCGAGCCCTGACTGGTTTGTGCAGGCTTGGTGAACGTGGCCGGGACCAATTCTTTAAACGGCGCTTCGAACGGAGTTCCTTGTACCGCCTCGGGATTCACCGGAAACATCCAGTTCCCCGTCATAATCGCTTTTTGCGCCTCAAGACTCACAAGGAAGTCCATGAATCGCAGCGCCTCGCCGCACGACCGACACGACTCCGGGACCGCCGCATACTCGATTTGAATCGGATGACTCACGCCCTCGAATTTCGCGAAACGATAGCGATCGTTTTTTTCGCTCATAAGATGATAAAGCGGTGAAGACGCGTAGCTGAGCGCGAGCTTCGCCAGACCACGCGAAAAGATTCCGTAAGTCTGCGACCAAGACCCCGATGCTGTTTGAATGTTCGGGCGCAGTTTTGCGAGAAATGCGAACGCCTGTTCCTCACCCATCTCGGACACGAGCCAATGCAAAAACAAATACCCGGGCGAACTCGATCGTGGGTCTTGCAGCGTGATGGTCTTTACGAACCGAGGATGAAGAAGATCCTCAAAGCCGCGTGGGGGCGCGATTTCGCCTTCGCGATACACGAACCCGATGGGCGCCCAATCGTAAGCGAGAAACTTTGAATCATCGCCTTGTTGCACGTCGTGATCGCGCCACGCGCGACTTGCCCTCGCCAAAGCGGTCGTCTCCTGATCAAAACCGATCACGAGATCGACCGGAAACGCATCCATCTTGGCCAAAAGCATATTCGCATCGTCGGCCTGAAGAAGCGTCACCTTCGTTCCCGTTTGCTTTTCAAAAAGCTGAGCCAGTTTCGGCCCCGGCCCCCAAGCCGCGACAAAGCTCGTGTATGCAAGAATGCGAAGATGCGAGACATGCGTGTCTGACTCATCAGACGATCCCGCTGCGAGTTTCCACAGGCGCGACAGATCAAAGCATGAGACCGCGAGAATCAGCGTGATCAAGCCGACAAGCGCGATTCTCCAAGCCATGGATTTAG
>JAVFAU010000093.1:0-7074 GCA_034002335.1 Bdellovibrionales bacterium
ATTTCAAGTCGTTTCGTGATCGAGACCGTCGACGGCGCTCCTGCACCAACAGCATCGCCGACTCTATGGGTAGGCAGGCCGTTTTTTTCCATCTCATCAAAAATCAGATCGCAAATTTCACGATTGATGAGCCCTTTGTTTTGAAAACTCCCGAGCTTTTGAGCGTTAAAGGCTGTCAGGCTGTCTTTGTACTCCTGCCAGATCAGATCAGGCGCGCCCTTCACCGAGAAAATCCGTTTCGCCTTTCCCTCGTAGAGCAGTTCGCCTTTTTCATAAGGTGCCGCCATGATTATACGCCCTCCAAAAGACCCGCGCGTTTTAAAGCGCCCGCGATCGCCTCGCGATGACGGCGCCCCGAAAACACATCGGCGATGATTTCCTTAGAAACAAGTTTCGAGACTTCCGAATCGCGTTCGGCAACATCTCGCAAATGTTCACCTGGTTTTAACTGATGGCTCAACCGCTGTGCGTGGGCGTAGGCCTCTTCGCGCGAAAGCCCCGCTTCGACAAGAGCCAAAAGCAGGTGTGAACTCATCAGCATCCCCTGTGAATCGTCCATATTGCGAAGCATGCGCTCGTGATCGACCTGAAGCCCTTCAACCAAATCCGTCATACGCTCACACGCATAGTGCGCCAGAATAAAAGCGTCGGGCACGATCACGCGTTCGACCGACGAATGGCTGATATCTCGCTCATGCCAGAGAGCCATGTTCTCAAACGACGCCTGCGCATAAGCGCGAAGCAAGCGCGCCACACCGGTTAGGTTTTCAGCCGTGATCGGGTTTTTCTTGTGCGGCATCGCGCTTGAGCCCTTTTGCCCTTTCGTGAAGGCCTCGATCGCCTCGGAAAGTTCTGTTCGCTGCAAGTGTCGCATTTCAACCGCGAGACGCTCGATTCCGCCACCAAGAAGCGCTAGTGCCGCGAAAACTTCCGCCGCTCGATCGCGTGGAATCACTTGGGTCGCAATCGTCTCGGGCTTCAGGCCAAGGCGGTCGCACACTCCTTTTTCGACTTCATGCGACTGCATGGAGTAAGTCCCGACGGCTCCCGAGAGTTTACCGATCGAAATACGCTCTGTCGCCGCCTGCAGGCGTTCACGATGCCGTTTAAATTCGGCCCAAAAGCCGGCAAGCTTCATTCCAAACGTCGTGGGTTCCGCGTGCATTCCGTGCGTGCGCCCGGCACAGAGCGTTTCGGCCTCTTGTCGCGCTTTTGCGTTCAACGCTTCGATCAGTCGTCCGTGGGCGCGATCAAGAACAGTCAAAGCCTCGCGCATCTGAAGGCTTAGTGCCGTGTCCAAAACATCGCTCGAAGTTAAGCCAAAGTGAATCCAACGGCCTTCTGGACCGACATTCTCGGCAACGCACGAAACAAACGCGATGACGTCGTGCTTGGTCGTCTTTTCGATTTCCTCGATACGAGCGACATCGAAACGCCCGCGTTCCCGAATCGCCTTTGCGGCCTCTTTCGGAATCAAACCGTGTTCGGCTTGAGTTTCCGCAACCGCGATTTCAACTTTCAACATCCAATCGAACCGGCGTTCCGGTTTAAAAACAGCGCCCATATCTGGTCGCGTGTAACGCGCAATCACGTTCGAGCCTCCTCATTTTTTACCAAGCGCCCTTCTTTAACGAGCGCCGCCGGGTCCCATTCAACACGCAGCTTCTCGAGCGTCTTGATCCAGCCATCTTCCATAGGGCTTAACCCTTGGAACCCGACTCCGTTCCATGTCTCCGGACCGGCAAAGCATATGTTCTTTAAAATCTCTTTCGCTGCGACCGTGCCCTCCGCATAAAGAATGTGAGGCATGCGGATCGCGGCATCGGTCAAAGCAAGCGGCGACGGGGTCACCCACATCAACTCGCAGCCGGCAAAACGGTCTTCCAAAAGTTTTTGTGCGAGCGTGCGTTGCTCATCTCGATACACATGATCCGCTCGCGACCAATAGGGAATTCGCGCCCAGACGTCGTAGACGCGCATGGAATCGTTTTCTTCAACCAAATCCATAAGCAACATGTTGTCGTGAGTCCACGGACGCTCAAGCGAGCCGACAACCACAAGATGTGGCGGCGTTTCGGGGGTTCTCGCCAAAGCCGTCGATTGGGCGTTTTTCAGTCCGCGCACGGCAATGCGACTGCGCCACCAAGCCATAAGGGGCTCGACTCGACCGCCTTGCAAAATGCGATTGAGCGGGACTTCCGACGATACAAACTCCGCGCGACGCGACTCTTCTTCTGATAGCATCCACACCAGCGAACGCGTGCGCTCCGTGAACACTTCGCCTGATTTCGACTTGAACTCGATGCGATCCACACGGCCATCGCTTTGTCGCAAGGCCGTGATGTGTTCCGCGTCCAAAATACGAACACCCATCAAAGTCGCGAGCTCACGTCGCGAACGGGCCACGGCCTCAGCACTCACTTTGCGTTTGATCGGCTCTTCCATCGGCAAGCGCAAAAAACCCTGGCGCAGGTACGATTCGCGACGGGTTAGGCGCGAAGCCACCACGCTCTTCATCATCACGTCAGGCCAATTCGATTCAAGAAGACCTTTCGACGCGAACAAACCGCCGCCGGTCGATTCGCCGACCCCGTAACGAATACGAAGATGAGCCGCGCCGGCTTTCGCTTCTTGTCCGCCGAACGCGACAGGTCCGCTTGGCAACCAAAACGAAGCATAGTGGTTACGAACCGGTTTTCCATCGTGATCGACAGCTTCATCGCTCTCAAGCTCCCAACCAAGAAACGGCCCCATGCGATCGGCCCACTCGGCCTCTTGGCTCACCGCCGCTCCTGCAAGTTCGATCACGACGGTTTTCCAACCTCGTCTCGCAAGCTTTCGCGCCAATGCGAAGCCGCGCGTATCTGTCGAGACAATCACCGTATCCGCGATCTGCAAACTTTTTTGCAAAGCGCTTTGCGAAGAGCGATCTTGTCGCGATTGAAGTGAACTCGAATGTGAACTCGAATCATTCTTTACTGAATCCATCATAGACTCCGAGGACGCCATCGTTCGACGATCTCCTTTACCAAACATTGCTCATCCACATGAACCAACCGTTCAACTTCAGCTAATGAAGCCGACGTTCTAGCATCGAAAATATAACTGCGGCGCGAACGCAACACCCGCCCGGCATCAACCTCCGCCACGACCTCGTGGACCGTAGCCCCGCACGGCGCGCGATCATGAAACGCGCGTTCAATGCTCTTGAGACCAGGATACGAAGGCAGGAGCGACGGATGAAGATTGAGAATGCGCCCTTCCCAAGCGCGCACAAATGTCTCGGGCACGATCTTCATAAAACCAAGAAGAAAAATGGCGTCAATCGAACGCGCGCGAAGTTCCGAATCAAGCAGCGTCCAATCGACCTGCTTCTTCGGCGAAGGCGAATTCTTCGATAAGGCCTGCGTCGGTAAAACCAAAACCGGGACGCCGGCTCGGCGCGCTTTCATCACACCGGCGGCATCAGCGTCGCTTGTCACGACAAGGCGAATATCGATTGAAGGAATATCCAACGCCGCTGCAAGGTTGGAACCGCGGCCCGATATAAACACACAAACTCTGGTAGGTCTCGGTTCAACGTCGATCGCGGCTAAGATCGACATCAATACACCACCCGGGCTTCCGCACCAGGATCGGCGGCTCGGTCGATCCGCCCTAGCGGCATCGCACGGCGACCACTTTCTTGAATCGCGGTTTCAACCTCCGCGACATTTTCGGGCGCGCACACAATCGCAAGCCCAACGCCGCAGTTCAGCGTCTTCAGCATCTCTTCGCGAGAAAGCGACGCTCGCTCTTGAACTTCAATGAACTCTTCAGGCCATGCCCAATCAACGAGCTTCACCTCGGTACCCGCCGGCAGTACGCGCGGCAGATTCTCCATGCCCCCACCTGTGATATGGGCCACGGCTTTGATCTTTCCGGCTTTATGAAGCCCGAGGACAAGATTCACGTACAAAGCGGTTGGTTCGAGCAAGCGTTCCATCCACTCGTCGAGATCATTTTCAAACAAACGGCGAAGAAGCGAGAAACCGTTTGAGTGAAAGCCCGAACTCGAAACACCGATCACTTGATCGCCGATCGCGACACGCGCGGGACCAAGCATGTTCTCTTCGTCGACGACACCCACTGAAAAGCCAGCGGCATCAAAATCGCCGGGCTTGTAAACTCCCGGCATCTCGGCGGTCTCGCCACCAATCAACGCGCAGTTCACCGAAGCGCATGCATCGCGCACGCCCGATAGAAACTCCTTCGCCGCCGCGGGTTCGAGTTTTGATGTCGCGTAGTAATCGAGAAAGAAAAGAGGCTCGGCTCCCGAACACACGAGATCGTTCACACACATCGCCACGAGATCTTGCGCGACCTCGCGATAGCGCTTCGCATGCGCGGCAAGCAGGATCTTCGTCCCGATTCCGTCGGTCGATGCGACAAGGCATGGCTTTTTTAGATGTTGAAACTGAGCCCGAAAGACAGCGGCGAATCCGCCAATGCCAGAGACGACTTGATCGGCTCTTGGACCTTTGCCGCGACCTTTGCCGTGGCTCGTTACTCCCTCGCCAGGAGCTGATTCGGACGCTACTAACCAATCAACGAGCTGATCGCCCGCTTCGACGTCGACTCCGGAGTCGCGGTAGGAAACTTTCGACATGTTTGTTAGACCTCGCCGCCCCATATGACCAAGCCCTCGACCAAGAAGCAACTCAAAGAACCGTCGAACTTCTAGACAGGCTCACACTAGGTAATTCTTTTGAAATTCATTCGGGCTCCAGCTAGAATTTTAGTAAGCGACATTGGGAGCACCACTCTAGCGAAATAGCGCTTTGCGTTAATAGGGGTTTTCTTGAGGGGTTTACGTCATTTCAGTCTCTGGTCTCGGGTCTGCTCTCGAACTTCGTCCCGAGTTTGGGTGCAAACCACAGCCAGCGGCCTTGTTTTTAGCCTGCTCGTGCAACCAGCATTCGCAGCCTCCTCTCTTCTTGGCGCTACAACTGGTGGCGGTACGGCGTCCGCAAGTCTTATCGAAACTCAAACTGATTCCGCCCGACAACGCCTCGGTCTCGCACCCGGTGTTCTCATCGCTCAAGTCGATGATTCATACGATCCCTTCGCCGACTACTCTGAATTCGAGGAGTCCGTAGAAGAAGAAGAGGATCTCAATTTCTTTCGAAACGGCCGCCTTCTTACGCTTGGATTCATCGGCGGACTTCGAGGATGGACGCAAAACCTAGGACAACTTTACTCGGGCAACATGTCGTTTGGTTTGTTCATCTGCTACTTCTTTGATTTGCGTTTCGCTTTGCAGTTCGGCTTCCTTACTAGCGATCATATTCTGAGCGCCGCCCCTGCCGGGTTCACTCCGATTCGAGGCAACGTCAACATCACGGATATCGGCGCCAATCTCAAATATTACTTCAACACACAGAACGTGACGCGCGGTTTGGCGGATCTGAATCCTTACATCATCGGCGGTTTTTCACAGCTGTACCGAACGGTCACCCTTTCGGGAACCGACGCCTACGCGAAAGATTCCGCATTCGGGTTCAACATCGGAGCAGGCATCGAAGTCCCCATGCTTCGCAACAAACTCTTTTTCGGACTCCAAGGGACATTCCAGTACGCGATGTTCACTGACGAAAATAAAGTCATTCTCGACGAAAACGATCTCGACACCGGGATCACTCCCTATGGAGATTCATACACGATTCTCGGGGTTCTCGGCGTGAACTTCTAAGTGCGGCGCGCGCAATCGCACCATCGCTCACTTTGACATCGCTTTGACATCGCTTTGACATCGCTCTGACATCAAAGACTCGACTTTGATCAGAGCCACATCGTCTCATATTGAGAATAAGCCACTTTTAAACATGAGCGCATGAGTCTTTGAACCGATAAGAACCTTGGTGAGAACAAGGCTTGTCGACCCCTTCTTTCTTACTCTCGCAGCCTTCGTGCTGATCTTCGGAGCCCCGGCTTCCGCCGTCGCCCATTGGGCGTCGAGTGAGACGGCGCCACTGCACATTCGCAGCCACATTGCCAATGTCGTCGTCAACACCGACGCAAGCTGGAAAATGTCCGGCACGCTCGAGCTTCTCGTCAATACAGCGATCGGCCAAACACTCGTCACGAATTATCGGGTCCCCTTTAAAAGCGAACTTGAAGAAATCAGAATCCTCTCGGCCGACACCGTGTCCCCCTCTCAGGTCGCACGAGTCATTCCGCTCGAAGCCATACAGATCCGAGAAGGAGAAGCCTCGGCCGGAGTGATTCTTCGCGAAAACAACCCTTTCAACCTTCACAAAGCCTACGTCATACCATTTGGGCAGCTCGAAATCGGAGCCGTCGCGCGCATCAAATACGAAATCGTTCAAAAAAGGCCGCGCATCCCGGGACTCTTTGCCATGACATTCGAATGGGGCCTCGAATACCCGGAGCTCGCCGGGCGCCTGAGCTTCGATTCTCCAGTGCTGCTCCATCTCGATATATCACCCGGCGCGCGTTCCGCGCTTCGCTTCACGCAAGGTAAAACAGCGCAAGGTCGTTTCGTTTGGAATGCCGATGTCATTGCTCCGATCTACAGGAAAATCGAAGCCGAGCCAGGCGGCGCACTTTCGACAAGGCTCGTTCCTCGACTTCAGATCTCCAATCAAAAGTCCTGGGACTCCGTTCTTGAGTACCTCGCCCCGAAGTACCAAAC
Source organism: Bdellovibrionales bacterium (assembly GCA_034002335.1). GTDB lineage: Bacteria > Bdellovibrionota > Bdellovibrionia > Bdellovibrionales > JAMPXM01. Next base: position 6,695 of record JAVFAU010000093.1, read on the forward strand.
CCTTTCCACGGACCCCTTGCCTATAGAGCTTCAACGAATCGCGGATCGTGCAAGAGGTGACGGCAAGACCACGCTCAGCTTGAACGATCAACTCAACACCGTCATCGAAGGTCTCACGCAAACCTTCAAATACTCGCAAGAGTGGATCAATCGTGACGATGGCCTCACTCCGCAACGCTTAAGCGACTTCGTCCGAGTTCGCCGCGGCGATTGCAAGGACTTCGCGCATGCCGGCGCCTCGATCTTACGATCGCTTGGAATCGAAGCCGACGTCGCGTTCGTTTTCAAACAAGCGCCGACCGAACGGCTCTGGATCGAAGAACGACCGGCAACCGTTTCTTTAAACCTCTTCAATCACGCAATCGTTCGAGTCGTCGATC
>JAVFAU010000094.1:0-7074 GCA_034002335.1 Bdellovibrionales bacterium
ACAGCGTGACGAGCGCACGAGCCGAGATGGTACTCACAGTCCCAAGCTGCGGGATACGTGTCGAGATGCGCATCGAAGTGAATAACGCGAACGGGGCGGCCAACGGCTTTGCGTACTTCGCGCAAAATCGGAAGCGTCACCGAATGATCGCCGCCAACCGAGATAAAGCGCTTCTTAAGCGCGAGACCTTTTGCGAAAAACTCTTGTATGCGCTGGTACGTCATATCGAGGTTGATCGGCACGACCGGCACGTCGCCGACATCGGCGACCTTTACCTTCTCGATAAAAGACGACATGCGCCCCATGTGAAAGACACGCCCGAGTGACGTCACTTCACGTACACGCGTCGGGGCAAAACGCTGTCCCGGCCGATAACTCGCGCCGCCGTCAAAGGGAACACCGACGATGCCGACATCGTAATCGGCATGAAGAGCGACATAAGGTAATCTAAAAAACGTTTTCACTCCCGCGAAACGCGGGACTTCACGACCTGAAACTGGAACGTAAGAATGGTCAGCCATGCCTTTTACCCTTCGCTCGAACCGTCATTCGCATTCGCATTCGCAACAAAACTTTCACGCGGCGGAAGATCCAGAAGCTCGATATCCTCGTCTGCGAACTCATAAATACGTTTGTACATGAGATATGGAAACGCGAGGAAAAACGGCCACAACACAATCGAAACGGCTCGCATCGCTCCCTTAACCATCGATGTGTGCGCCGGCAACCCCGAAGCGAGAAGCCCAACCAGAGTCAAAAACACAATCGGAATGAGGAAAATCAAAAAGGCTCTAAAGCTTTTCACAAAACCAAGTACGCTGAGCGCGGCCAACGGACGCCAACGATCCGAACGAAACTGCAAAAGCGGCAGAAACATCGTAAACGGAAGCGCGAGAAATCCCCCCAGAGCACCAACCAAAAACATAACGCCATAAAGGCTCAACGGAAGCCCCGAACCCTGTTCAAAGCCTTTTGCTCCAAGGACAGCTCCAAGAATAATGGGTATGATCATGAGCATTCCGAAAACGATGAGATACAGGATGCAGTACACGAAATACGGCGTGAGCCTTTTAAAGACGCGACCGTCTATGAACGCGATAAAAAAATCCGAGATCGCGATCTCTTTCTTCCCGCCGACAATCGCCTGCGCGACGGCCAGAGCTCCCACACCCAATAGCGCTGTAAAAATCGACGACATGAAGCTTGCGAAAAAGCCTGAATCCGACAGAAGGTGCACCGTCACTTCTCGAAGCAAGCAGACAGCAAAAAAGAGTAGATAGTGCCTGCGGCCGATCGCGAAAGCCTGCAAAAGCAATGGTTGAAGATCCACGACTTTCAACGCTTGAACACGACCAATTTCACGCGTTTCACTTTTCAGAAAATCAAAAAATCCACCAGAGGCTGGTTCCGAACTCGTTTGCTGCGTCATAACTCATGAACCTAGCATAGCCCCTTAGCGTCAGCCATCGGATTCCTTGGGATTTCGTGACAATCGAAATGAGTCTCACTAGGTTCAAACCATGGCCCAAGGCGCTCCCAATCAAATCCTGACACGCCTCGTTCCCTGGTACATCGAGTCCCGTCGCACACTTCCTTGGCGCACGAATCGTGACCCGTACCGCATCTGGGCTTCCGAGGTCATGCTTCAACAAACCACGGTCACGGCGGTGATCCCGTTTTACGAACGCTTCATGAAACGATTCCCGGATCTCAAGTCGCTTGCGTCGGCCGCGCTTGAAGACGTCATCGAACATTGGGCTGGGCTCGGTTACTACTCGCGCGCGCGCTCCCTCCACAAAGCCGCCATCGAACTCGCCCGACAACCTGAGTTTCCGCGAACTCATACCGAGCTTTTAAATTTTCCCGGGTTGGGGCCCTACACGGCACGCGCCGTCTCGAGTCTGGCGTTTGGCGAACCTGTCGGCGTCGTCGATGGCAACGTCATCCGCGTTCTTTCGCGTGTGTACGATCTTGATCTCGAATGGTGGAAACCCAAAGAGCGCGACGAAATTCAAACGCGGGCGGACGCACTCGCCCAAGGAAGCGTCGACGGTCGCCCCGCCGATCCAAGCGATGTGAACCAAGCGCTCATGGAGCTCGGCGCGACCGTGTGCACGCCGCAATCTCCATCGTGTCTGCTTTGCCCCGTCACCACCCTCTGCCGTGCACGCGCCAACGAAACCATCTCGCTTCGACCTCGACCGAAACCTCGTAAAGAGACCGAGATTTGGCTATGGGAACCGCTCGTTCAACGAAGCGGAAACAAACAAGTTCTTCTCGTTCAAAACGACTACGCGCCTTTTTTAAAAGGACATTGGATCTGGCCGGGAAAAGCCGTTCGTCTTAAAAAGAAACCGAAGGACTATCACTACAAAGGACTCGTCACGCATCATGAGATTTTCGTGAACGTGCGAACATCCAAAACGTCAAAATCTCCAAAAAAAGCAGCGCAGGCCGATCAACAGTGGGTCTCTCTGATCGACATCAAATCAAAAATCCCTTCATCTCTCGTCCGCAAAGCGCTCGACGCACTCGAAATCTCCTGACAGACTAAGCGTCATGTCCACACGCTCTTCGCACCAAACTCAGACGCTTTTCTCGCCTTTGACGTTCACACTCGCGTGCAGCATCGCCCTTCTCGCGGGCTGCCAGTCCAACGTGACAAAGGATCTCCCAGGCGGCGATACGCCAGGCTCACAAGTTGTTGAAAGCCGCACGCTTTCGGGTCGCGCCTTCACCCTGACCGGAGAAGCGACGTCGGCAAAGTCCATTGTTGTCGCGGGCGAAAGTCGCAAACCTCTTTTTCTCGACGACAAACGAATCGCGTTCGCCAATCGCCGTATCGGCATCGAACGCTGGCAGGTTTTTGAAACCGATCTCGAGAAAGCCGATCAAGGCAAAGCGGTCGAGCGACGCGTCTCGTTTGATGCTGGCAACGCCACTCCGGTCGCCGTACTCGATTCAAGACTCTTGATCGCGACTTCAAGCGACGAACAAAAGGCCGCATCGCGCCTGCTCTCGGAATACCAAAATCGTTACGGCAAAACCTCGGCGGCCACACCTCCAACAGCGGAGCCCTCGGCCTCGATGCGACACCTCATGCTCGAGCAACCCGCGAAAGGCTCGACCGGCACACAATGGATTCGCGTCTCGCGTGAACCCGCGGGCATTTGGACGCTCAGTTTTGATAAGGCCACCACGCAAGCCATTGCCGTCTTGGTTCCAGATCTCGACCTCGAAACAGCTCTCTCGTCCAAAGATGCCTCACGCGTGTATCGTATCACGCTCGCTCAACAACCCGTTCGCGCCCCACAGAAACGGGCCACCCGAGCCAGCGCCTCGACCGAACCCGCCTCCGCACGTCATGAGATTCGCGCGTGGAACGCACTCAACGTCGAACGCCCCGGCGCCGGAACAGGTAAAATTCTCGATGCGCAACTCACACCCGATGGAGCTCACGTCGTTTGGACCGACGGCACATCCATTTGGACCACGACTCCCGCCGGAAAAAAGCCGGCCCTCATCGGCGACGGCTCGGTACCGCCCGCTTATGAACTCGCCCTCGACCCAAGCGGCGAATGGATTATCTTTACAACTCCATCGCCAACACTCGGCCTGAACCTGATGGCGATCCATCGCTCCGGCCGCTGCCTGCGCCCACTCACGGAGCTCTCCGGAGATGAAATCAACCCCGTGGTCTCACCGGACGGCCGTTTTCTTCTGTTCTCCCATCGCACCCAAGGCACAAGCGTGATCGCACGAACGTCGTTCCTCACTGACGTAAAAGCTCCAAATTGTCCGTAGCGTCGCCCTTGCGAATCTCGAATTTTACGATACCCTAAATGGAGGGAGACGGAATCATTCCCTGGACCCAAGGATGAAGGGTCTATTTTGAGTAGCGAATGGAGACGCGAACAATGTCTTTTTCCTTGGCGACCGCACGCCTCTTGGGCTTGTTACTTCTGACCGTAGTTTCCATAGTTTTTCCGACAGCTTTTCCGGCACTCGAGGCTCACGCAGCTCCTCACCCAGGAACTTCGAGTTCGCGCATGCTCGCGCCACGTCTTGGTTTCTATCGCTCGCCGGACGGATTTCAGCTTCATGCGGGCGAGTCGGGATGGCTTCAAGCGGTTCCCCCTCGCGGCAACCAAACAATTCTGACGGTTTACCGAAACCCGCAGGCTGAATCCAAAGCGTCTCTCACCGTACGAGTCGATCGGCTTGCGCGTGACATGACGATGGAGCGCTACATTGCTCGTTGGGTGAAAGAATATCCACGATTTGGTTTTGATGTGCTGGGCTCGCAAACATTTTCACAAGACGGCGTGCGCGGTCACGTCATCGACCTTATGAATCGCGATTCAAAGATGCAGCTGCGCCAGGTCGTCTTCGTGAACGAAACCCGTCGACGAGCCGCGATCCTGACGTGCCGTGATCAAGTCACAGATTTTTCGAATACACTTCGTTCCTGCAACTCGATCGTCAAAACATTCGAATGGTGATAGGGCCGAAGCCCCAGCTTGCAGAAACGTGAGAGTCTAACTAGCCGCCAAAAATACGCTTGAAGAAGCCGGTGACCTTTTGGCCAATCGACTTCTGTTGTGAAACAGGAATCGGACGGCTGCCGCCCTTACCGTGCTTTTGACCGTGCTTTCCGCCATGTTTTTGGTCGCGCCCGCGGTTCTCACCACGGCCGTCGCCCTTAGCAAAACGGTTCTGGCCGCGATCACCGCGCGATGGCTTGCCGTTGAACTTGCCGTTCTTATGCCCTTGTCCTTGCGCGCGATCAGGGTGACGTGACGAAGCTTGAATTGGCGGTGCGTTTGGATCGCGAGGCGTAATGCGTCCTCCACCCGGACGAGGCCCTTGCCCGCTCGCGCGCTGTTCGTCGCGCCCACCGTCTCGGCCACCGTGCCCACTGCGGTTGCGATCACGTCCGCGATCTCCATCGCGACGCGGGCCACGACCTTCACCGTCACGACGAGGTCCACGCCCATCGCGGCGCGGGCCACGGTCCGAGTCGGAGCGAGGCCCACGACCTTCGAACTCACGCGAGAAGTCTTTTTGCGAACGATCCGCCTGCATCGCCTTGTAGTCCTTCGGAAGATGATCTTCCTCAAGGAAGTCCGTTGCGACTTTGTGCTTGAGATAACCCTCAACACGGCTCAAAGCGTCGACATCGCGATCGCTCACAAGCGAGAACGCCAATCCTTTCGCGCCAGCACGTCCCGTGCGGCCGATGCGGTGAACGTAGTTTTCAGGATCATCCGGAAGCTCGAAGTTCACGACAAGATCGACGCCCTTGATATCAAGCCCGCGGGCCGCGACATCCGTCGCGACCAGAATGTTCTTATCGCTATCACCCTTGAACTGCTCCATCACGCGATTGCGCTGCGACTGCGTGAGCAGTGACGAGATCGCGACCGCCGGAAAACCGTTGTCGTTCAAAAACTGCGTGATACGCGGAACATTCATTTTGAAGTTCGAGAAAATGATCGCCTGGCGAGGCGCATGAAGCTTCAAAAGACCCAAAAGATTCACGCCCTTTTCGTCCTGACCGACGTGGAGGATTTTATCCTCCACGTTTTCCGCCTTCGCCTGATCGCGGGAAACGTTGAACTCAACCGGGTTCGCACCAAACTGGTAAGCCGTGTTCAAGACATCGAGGTTCAGCGTCGCCGAGAACACCAAGAACTGACGTTCTTTCGGAACACGCGTGAGGATGTACTTCATGTCGTCTTTAAAGCCCATGTCGAACATGCGATCCGCTTCGTCAAAAACGATGGCGCGCACTTGCTTCATATCGACAAGATTTTCTTTATAAAGATCGATCAGGCGACCTGGCGTCGCGATCACGAACTCGACTCCACCTCGCAGAGCTTCTTTTTGTTTGTCATACGAAACGCCGCCGTAAATCGAAACGGCGCGAAGTCCCGTACCCGCGCTAAACTTCACGGCGTTTTCGTAAACCTGCTCGGCAAGTTCACGCGTCGGCACCAAATCGAGGATGAAATTCATCGGCGCCCAGCCGTCGAATCCACGCTCCTCCGGTTTTTTCGAAGTGACTTCGGACGCCACCGCCTCCGCCACGGCTCCTTCTGGAGAAACGCCATCGGCGGGAGCACCTTCGCTTGGCGCTGACGACGAAACATGCTTCGCATCGCGAGCGCGAAGAATACGCTCCATCAACGGCAACAAGAACGCGGCCGTCTTGCCTGTTCCTGTTTGAGCGAGACCCGCGACGTCTTTACCGTCGAGAATCGCTGGGATTGTGTGTTCCTGAACGGGTGTGCACTCCTGAAAACCGATCGAATCGAGGGTGCTTTGCAAAGAGGAATGAAACTGTAGATCTGAAAACTTCACGGCGGACTCCGCAGAAATATGAAAATGCGTCGGGTCCGTCGACTCGTGTACTCGGGCCGAAGCCACGATCCATTCGTTTTGGATAAAGTCGTTTGAGACAATGTGGGTGAGTCGACATGGACTGAAAATCTTGACGCTGAATGTTATTGGGTCGTTACAAAACTGCTAAAAACTTACTTCTTAAATACTCAAATTTTACTCAAAAATGCTCAAAACCGATTCGCCCCAAAAGGCGATCCGTCACGGCGAACCTATCGAAATGACTCGTCTGAGTCAAAACCGCCGCTTGAACTTCACCTATTCTCACTCTGTTGACGCGCTCGGTCCAGAAACAATTCAACAACCTGGACGAACTCGTCGAATTTTTCACTGTGGACCCAATGCCCAACTCCACTGAGTTCGACCCCTTCGATCACGGGGTTCATTTGCTGCATTTTCTCATAAACGGAGCGCGGTAAATCTTTCGAAAGCTCACCACGCACCAAAAGCGTCGGGACCCTAAGACGCTCGATCGCATCCCAGCGCTCGACGGTGCGCCCCGCGACCACGGCCGCGCGAACACCTTCGGCCTGAAACCGCCAAACCGCGCGGCCGCCCTCGTCTTCCGTGATATTCGCGTAAAGCCAAGCCCCTAGGGCCTGGGCGTTATGAAGATCCGCGAATCGAACGGGGAACTCGGTTTCAAACCACGCCTTCGCCTCACGCTTATTT
>JAVFAU010000095.1:0-7021 GCA_034002335.1 Bdellovibrionales bacterium
CTTTTGTCTTGGGGTGTGTGATCTTGCGGAACTGCGAGAGCGCGCCCAGCTTGTTCAAGAAGAAAGCAGTGGTGTGTTGTGAACCCGACAGTAGATAACCATGGGCGCGAGAGCATCGTGAACAAAGCCGTGGTGCAAGCGGCGACTCAGAATGTGGTGAACAAGAATGCCGCGGGTGCAGCGAAAAAAGGCCCTTCGGATATTAAGGGTTTTTCAAAGCTTTCGCAGGAAGAACGTTACAAGAAGCTGATTGAAGTCGGTGCTTTGACCGAAAGCGAGGCTCAGTTCTTGCGAACGGGTGGTCTTAAAGACGCGAATCTCGCCGATAAGTTTATCGAAAACGTGATTGGTTATTTTCAAATGCCACTTGGTGTTGCGACGAACTTTCGCATCGATGGTCGCGATGTGATGATTCCGCTTGCGGTCGAGGAGACCTCGATTGTCGCGGCGGCCAGCAAAACGGCCAAGTGGGTGCGCGAGGTCGGGGAGATCACCACGGAAACTGTGGGAGATCTTATTATCGGGCAAATTCAAGTGGCCCGTGTTTCAGACTTTGCGGCGTTTGAGGCAAAAGTCCTAGCGGCAAAGGCCGATTTGATTGCGGCCGTGAATCGTGATGTCGCGCACGGCCTCGTGGCTCGTGGCGGTGGGGTCGAAGAGATCCAGGTGCGCAAAGTCGCTCGCGGTGATGGCGCTGACATGGCCGTGGTGCACGTTCTTTGTGATCCGTGCGATGCGATGGGTGCAAACATCATCAACCAAGTGTGCGAGTACCTAAAGGGACCGATTCAGGAGCTTACGGGCGAAACCGTTACGATGTGTATTTTGTCGAACCTCGTCGATACCCGTTTGACTCGTGCGACGGTCGTGATTCGCGGGATCGAGGATGAGCTCGGAAAAAAGATCGAAGAAGCTTCGCTCTTTTCGCAGGTTGATCCGTATCGTGCGGCGACGAACAACAAGGGCGTGATGAACGGAGTTGATCCGATTCTCATCGCGACAGGAAACGATTGGCGCGCGGTTGAGGCGGGTGTTCATGCTTATGCGGCTCGTTCCGGGCAGTACCGTTCGATTACGCGCTGGACGTATCGCGACGGTGTTCTAACGGGTGTTTTTGAGGCGCCGATTGCGGTTGGAACTGTTGGCGGCGTTACGAAACTTCATCCGACGGCACAGCTCAGTTTAAACATGCTTGGCGTGAAGACGGCTCATGATCTGGCGAGAATTTGCGCGGCGGTAGGGTTGGTTCAAAACCTTGGCGCTCTGAAGGCCCTGACCACGGTTGGGATTATCGAAGGTCACATGAAACTTCATATTCGAAATTTGACGATCGGTGCGGGCGCTTCCGAGCGCGAAGTGCCATTGGTTCAAAAGCGCCTCGAGGAGATTTTGCTTTTGACGAAACGAATCTCCCTGCAGAACGCAGTCGAGGTCTTGCGCGAAATTCGAGCGGGTGCGCAGCCGCAGAACGGTGTCACGACTTGAGTAGGCGATTTCGTCTTTCGATTCCTGGAAAAACGTTTCTTGTCGGTGAGTATCTGGCGCTCGTGGGTGGTCCTTCGATTGTTTTGAACACGAGTCCTTGTTTCGAGTTCGAATGGGAACTGGAAAAAGCGACGGATGAGGGAATGCGAGGCATTCATCATCCGTTTCATATCAACTCTCCCGCCGGGCAATGGCTCGCGCGTCTTTCGGATTCTTTGGGGGCGGATATTCCGAGTGTGACGATTCATTTTGTCGATCCGCATAACGGTAAAGGCGGGCTTGGCTCTTCGAGCGCCGAATTTTTTGGAGCCTGGGTTTTTTCAAAGTGGTTTCAGCACAATGTTCTGAAGGAGTCTGATGGCGCGTCTGATAAAAATCTGTGGCAACCGGCGGAACGTCTTTTCTCAGGACTTGGCGATTATCGAGAGACGATCGTTCCAAACTGGTCACAGGATATTTCGGGCGAGCAACGGTTTCGCGATTTGATTGCCGACTACAGGCAGGTGGTGCCGGCGGCGTCTGGCGCGGATCTTGTGTCTCAGGCCGTCGGCGGTATCGCTTTGTGGGATGGCGCCTCCGAGGAAATGCGGCGCTATCAGTGGCCGTTCACGGATCTTTCGATGACTCTTCTCTTAACGGGAAAGAAGCTTGCGACCCATACCCATGTTTCTGAGAATCTGAAAGCCACGCTCGAAAAAGAAACCGAGTTTGTTGAGGATATGCGCGTTTGGGTTGAGGAAGCGATTCAGGCGTTTGCGTTGGCGGATTCAGATCGCCTTGTCGCAAGTGTCCGTGGCGTCGCGCGAGCGCTTGAGCAGGCGGGGCGAGTTGCGGAACACACGGCTTCCTATTTGGATGAACTGGCTTCGGTCGAAGGAGTTAAGGCGGCCAAAGGTTGTGGAGCCATGGGAGCCGATGTGATTGCGATTCTTCACGACCCAGCGGCTATTGAAAATGTCTGCGCTTTTGCGCAAGAAAACGGGCTTGTTCGTTCGGGTCCATCGCGTGGTCAAGAGCGTGATCTCTGGCCTGTCTCCGTGCGGATTGAAGAGTGTGGGGATGAGTACAAAGGCGCGGAGGCCTAAATGAAGACCGTTTTTTTTGAAGCGGATGCGCCTTCGAACATCGCTCTGATTAAGTACATGGGTAAAACCAAAGAGAGCGGCAATCGTCCGACGAACGCGTCGCTTTCTTTGACGCTCTCGCATCTGCGCACGAAAGTGCGTGTCGGTTGGGAGCGTGGCCACGGCATTCCGTACTTATGGCGCCCTCTTGTGAGTGAGGGGTTTCATGCGCCTGAGCTGTCGACGAAAGGGCAGGAGCGTTTTTTGCGTCATGCGGAACGCGTGCTCTTGCGTTTGGCGCCGCGTGAAATCGAGACTCAGGCCGGACAAACGCTTGTTGTCGAATCGGCGAATGGGTTTCCTTCTGATTGCGGACTTGCTTCGTCGGCTTCGAGTTTTGCGGCTCTTACTCTCGCGGTTGCAAAGCTTGCTGGTGTGAATGCCGCCGATCCGATTGAACGAACTCGCCTTGCGGATCTTTCGCGGGAAGGGTCGGGATCTTCGTGTCGTTCGTTTTTCGAGCCTTGGGGGCTTTGGCGGCCTGAAGGTGTGGAGATGATCGAGGGGCTTCCGGCTAGCAGCGAGATTCGCCACTTTGCGTTCATCGTGGATGATCGAAAGAAAGCCGTTTCGAGCAGCGAGGCTCATCGTCGTGTTGCGACGAGCCTGTTGTTTCGTGGACGGCCGGAGCGCGCGGAAGAGCGGCTTCGGCTTTTGATTGATAATTTGCGTCGGGCGCGTGGAGAGACGGAAGACGGCGTGCATGCGTGGAATCGCGCGGCTCACCTTGTTTGGTCGGAGTCGTGGGAGATGCATGCGCTGTTTGAAACGGCGGAACCGCCGTTTGGTTACTTCGTTGGCGATTCGGTGAACGTGCTCAATGCGATCCGCGAAACGACGGAAGTCTTTAAGTCTTCGCTTTTCCGCGAGCCGCTTGTGACGATGGACGCCGGGCCAAATGTTCACATGATGCTTTGGCGGTCGTCTTCGGTGACATCGATTTCGTCGGATGAATTTATGGCCGAGTTAAGAAAGCGACTACCCGCCGGCGTGCGCATTTTCGATTCAGTTTGAATCGGTGTTGATGAATGAGAGGCCATAAAAGGTGAGCGCGACGTTTGAAACGAATATTCATGGAAAGTGGATTCTTGTCGGCGAGCACGCGGTTGTGCGTGGCGTGCCCGCGATTGCGTTTCCTGTCTATGGAAAATCGCTTTCGCTTCGTTGGCGTGCGCAAGATGAAACTGGAAGCTCGGAGTTTTCGGCTCGGTTTGCAGGGGATCGTGGGGCTGAGTTTCAGCTTTTATTCTCTGGCGTTTTCGATCGCGCACTCGAAATTTTAGGTCGAGCAGGGGACGCGACTCTTCGCACGGGGCATTTCGAAGTCGAGAGTACGCTGCCGGTTGGCGCGGGGCTCGGCGCTTCAGCGGCGCTTGCGGTCGCGGTTGGGCGTTGGTTTGTCAGCCGTGGCGCGATTGAAGAGGCGAAGCTTTTTGGGTTTTGCCGAGAAATCGAAAATCTTTTTCATGGCGAGTCGAGCGGCGTTGATGTTGCGGTCGCGCTTGAGAACCGAGGTCTTTATTTTCAAAACAATCAAGGCGAGCGCCAGGGTACAAGCCAGGGTACAAGTACGATGCGCGGCTTTGATTTAGCGTGGCAGCCGATTTGGTACATCAGTTCGTCTGGTGCGCGTGGGATCACATCGGAATGCGTGGCAAAGGTAAAAGCCCTTGGCCAGGAGAATCCGCGTAAGGGTGAAGAGCTTGATCGCAAGATGGCACTCGCTGTTCAAAAAGCCGAGCGCGTTTTATGTGATGCGAGTGCGAGCGAAGACGAGCGTCTTGAAAAACTTGTCGAAGCGATTGAGCTTGCGGGCGATTGCTTTGAAGAGTGGGGCTTAAGCGGTGGAGAACTCGGTCGCCATCTACAGTGGCTTCGTGACTCAGGTGCGATCGCCGTTAAGCCGACAGGTTCGGGTGGTGGCGGCTACGCCTTAAGCCTATGGGCGAAGCGCCCGCCTAGCGACATCGAAGCCAAATTGATTCCCGTGTTTCGTTAGTTTCTATCGTGATTTCAAAAAACGATCGTAGAGGGCGATGCCGGCGGAGACGGCGGCGTTAAGGGATTCGACGCCTTCGCTCATGGGTATGTGCACGCGTTGGCAGCTGAGATCTTTCGGAACGCCGCGACCTTCTTCTCCGATTAGAATCACGGGGTTTTCGGGCCACTCGAAACTCTTAAGGCTCGTGCCGCCAAGATCGAGCGCGACGATTTCTGGGTGGGTGAGGTCGTGAATGCTTGGGCCACGAAACAGTTTTAAATTAAAAAGATGTCCGGTCGAACCGCGTACGGCGCGAGGATGATAGGGCGAGGCTGCCTCTTTGAGGCACACGACATCCGTGATGCCGAAAGCCGCCGCTGATCTCAGGCAAGCGCCGAGGTTGGCCGGGTTTTGCGTGGCAAGCAGAAGCGTCGGTCGAGGGGATCGAGTCGCGAATGACCACGATTCAAGTTCGGGTCGATCGAAGACAGCGATGACGTCGGGCACGCCGAAGGGATCGAGCTCGTCGAAAAGTGCATCGGAGAAAATAAGCCGCGTCACCGGATCGGGAAAGCGGCGAGCAAAGAGTTCGGCCGCGAGTTCCGCCTGCTGTGCGCGACTCGTCGTTTTGCTTGCCGGTTTGTACCAAGCTTCCGAAAAAGACTCGCGTGCGATGAGCGTGCGAAGTCGCAACTTTTCGACCAGGCCTTCGATGATTTTAAGGCCGTGCACCAAAAGGTAGTCGCCCGTGCCCTCGCGTGAGAGCAGGAGGTCTTTATAGACCTGGTTCTGCGGGCTTGTGATGACTTGGTATTTCGGCACGATCATAGACAGAAGCCTAAAGCAGGATATGCCAAATGTACACTGTTCCGAGCGAGAGCGGGATGCCGATACCGACCATCAGGTTGGCGATATCGCGATCAAAGCCAAACTCTTCGGCGACAATGGCCGCTGTGATCATGGGAGCCATCGCAGCTTCGAGAATGGCCACGCGGCTTGCGAGCGAGTGGTTGTCGAGTGCGATCATGTAGAGGCCAGCGAGAGCGAGTGGACCGATGAAAAGTTTAAATAAAAGACCAGCCGCGAGAGGCCGCCATTTGAGCGCCAGGGTTTCGCGCGAGACTTTGAGCTGAAAGCCGACGGCAGTGAGAGCCAACGGAACAAGGGTGGCCGCGAATTTTTCGAGAATAAAGACGACTTGCTCGTTTTGAGAGGTGCCTGTCGTCCACCAAAGAACGGCCGCGATGAGCGCCAAAAAGGGTGGGAAGAGCAGAATGCTTTTCAAGATCCGTAGGTAGAGCGGTGTCTCGACGCGGGCTCCGGCTGATGGTTCGGATGCGGGGTCGTGCTTTTTGGGGCTGCGACTTGCCGCGAATAAAATACCGACGGTTGAGAGCACGAAGAATGAGCCGAGTTGATCGACGAGGACCGCGATTTGAAGGGCTTCGTTTCCGATTAAGGAGTCGAGAACGGCAAAGCCGACGAACGCTGTGTTGCCGAGACCGGCCGTTAAGATCAGAGCCCCTGTGCGGCTTTCCGGCCAGTTTCGCAGGCGCCCCAGAATCGAGAAGAGTGTGTACGAAAGCCCGAAGAGCAGCCACGCCATCGAGATCGGAATCAGAATATCGGCGCTGAAAAAACTGTCGAGTTTGCTTAGCTTCTCCATCAAACGTGGAATTTGGATGAGAACCACGGCCGGAAGAGAAACCCAGATGACGAGAAGGTTCATCGACTGGGGCGTTGATTTCGGAAACTTTCCCGAGAAACGAAGAGCGAGGCCGATAAGCAGGCAGCAGAAAATCAGAACGAAACTTGGATTCATTCTAATCTTTTATCTCTTTGTCCCATGTGAAGTCACCGGCGTCGAAATCAGGCAATGGGTAAGGTTTGATTTTTTTAAAAACCAAAAGTCTGCGCTGATGAGGTGTGTGCTTAAGCTCGTAGGCGATGTCTTTTTCAAGCGTGTAGTATTCGCTCCATTTTTCAAGAGCGGGCTCGATTTCGGGGCCGCAGTTTGGGCCTTTCATCAGGTAAACGCGTCCACCTGTTTGAAGACTGTGAACGACGTTACCGAGTGTGTTTGATGCGTCCTCAACCGCGCGAGTGATGGCGCCCTTCACTGGTAAAAAACACGTGTCGCCGACGTTGCGTGCGAGGATTTCGACATTCTCAAGTTCGAGCTCTCGTCTGAGGACTCGCAAGAACTCCACTCGTTTCAGAACTCCTTCGGCAAGATAGATGTGTTTGTCGGGGAGTGCGATCTTAAGCGGAACTCCCGGAAAGCCCGGGCCTGTTCCGACGTCCATCAAAGGAAAGAGCAGCGGGACGCCGTTTTGCTCGAGGATCTCGGGCACCACAAGACAGTCGATGAAGTGTTTGATGCCGACTTCTCGTAGGGTCAAAAGGCGCGTGAAATTGCGCTCATTTTGAT
>JAVFAU010000096.1:0-6928 GCA_034002335.1 Bdellovibrionales bacterium
CCGGCGTAGAGCGCGACTTCGTTGACGTTGATCGCGCCAATGAGATCCGCGCCGTAGGTTTTTGTGGTGAGTTGGTTATTGATGTTTCCGAAGTTCATGTGAGCTGTGATGTTCGCAGAAATCGGAATAGATGAAGCTTCGTAGAAGCCCCAGCGCAACACGCCCCCATATTGAGAAAGCTCCGAGTTTTGATTGTAGGGCATGAAGTGAATGAAGAAGTCGAGATTGGAGTAAAGGCCTTTTCCGACGGTGAGTTTCGGAATCGTGACCTCGGCCTGCGGGTTTGGAAGGCGTGAACCGAGTCGGCTGACGTCTTCTGTTGGAATGCTTTCGAGGGCGATTCCGAATTCGATGCCGTGGTAGCCACCGAGAGCGTAGGGGTTTGTGAGAATTTTCGCGGACGTGCCGAGACCGATAATACGCAAGGCTTCTTGGCGATCAGAGCTGGTTAGATTCTGCGGTAATTCGAGTTTGGCGAAAGCTTGTGATGAAAAAGCGAACCCCACTGCCGAGATCGCAATGAGTATCGAGAACCGAAGAGAACTTAAGCGGAAGTTTCGTAGAGGATTCGCTCGCATACCGAAAGATACTCTGCGACCGATTGGTACCGATGTCGAATGTTTTAAGCCCTAGGCGGTGTTCAAGACGCTGTTGTCGCGCTGACGAGGGCTTGAACTTGCTCAAGAGCGCGCGAGGCTTCTTGGCGAAGCGTTGCGTCGCTTGCTGTTTGAGCCGCGCGATTCAGAATCGGAACGAGTGGGTTAAACTGATTTGTTACCGAGAGTGGTGTCGGAACAGGTTTAGGACCACCGCCCTCACCAGACTCCGTCGCCGTTGGGGTACCGCCCGCGTAGGCTATCGCGGATGCTTGAATGAGGCGTAAAGCGTCGAAAATAGAGTTGTATTCGCTTTCGCCCGCGATCACGCCCGCCAAGTATCGGAGGTTCTCAATTCGTGCGTAAGCTTTGATATGGTTGCGCGAAAGAACCTTGAGCTTCGATCCTTCGGGTTGAAGTCGATTGGCCAGTTGAAGCAGCGTGAAGCTTCTAAGGCTAGGCGATGAGCCGAGAGCGTAGATCGCATATTCATGCATTTTAGCGCGTGAGTCGGCCAACATTTCGCTGATGACATCATGGAAAATGCTGGCATCGATTTGCCGCGATTGATGAGCGTTAATGAGGCTCATCGTTCGTTCATAGCTTGGTTCACGCAGGATATAAGCAAGCCACTCTTCAAGAGTTTCCGGTGCTTCTGTTTGAGCAGCTGTCGGGCTTTCTGTGGAGGGTGTTTGCACGGGAGCGTTTGCCGAGAGGGCTCCTGAAGTAGCCGTGGTTGAATCGGACGTGTCGTCAAAGCGTGAACGGGCGGAGGCCTCGGTTACAGCGACTTCAACAGAGTTTTCGGGCTCAGACTGTTGTTTTCTTTTCTTTCGACGGTTCTTTTTCTTCTTCTCGAGTTCGGCCTTCTTTTTCGCGTCGAGTTTGACGAGTTTCGGAGAGGCAAGGTTGGCGGCTTTGCCTGCAAGAGCCGACGCGGGGAGCGCGGTCGTAGGCTGAAGCGTGGCTGTTTGTCCAAGACCGTGACCAGAAAGACGACCACGGAGAAGGCGGGAGCGTGCGCGATCAGCGGCCGCTTTGTCCGACGCCGAAAGCCCGTGGGTACCGCCCCGGTTTCTCTTGGGGACAGCGAGACCGGCTCTGGCCTCGTCGTCGGGAGAAAGCCCAAAGGCTCCTCGCCAAGAGCGTTCGGAAGAGGCATCCGTCAACTTCATCGCTTCGATCGTCAAGCCAAGGCCGATCACGACGATCAGCGCGACTCCTACGAAGCGATTCTGTTTTTGACTTGGGGCCTGCATGTCCAAACTCCTTCACCCTCGCGAGAGGGGCTTACAGTCCATGTAGCGCAAGAATGGAGCCGTCAGTCGGGTGTTCTGTGCCGTCTTGTAACCATACGTAAATCCTCATGTTTTCCACCGCGGGGTACCGCCCTCAGGGCCACCGCCCGTTCTTTGAACTGAAGAAACTTTCGACAGTGCCGCCGAGGAATGGCCGCGTCGGAGTTTGCCTCTCAACGCGTGGGGTGATGTGGTGGTTCTGTGGTGAAGCGAAATCAGGTCGAAGAGTTGGTGGAACGTACGGTCGCTGGCGACAGGATTGCTTTTGCGAAATTACTGACAGCGCTGGAGCGGGGAGGCCCCCGTCTCGTCGGCGAGACGCCCAAACTGCTTCAGCCAGAGCAAACTGCATTTCGAATCGGTATCACCGGGCCGCCTGGAGCGGGAAAATCGACGTTGATATCGCGACTCATCGGACTTTGGCGGGAACAGGGCTTAAAAGTCGGAGTTCTCGCTGTTGATCCATCGAGTCCGTTCACGCAAGGTGCGATTCTCGGAGATCGAATTCGTTATAGCGAACACGCCCTCGACGAAGGCGTGTTTATTCGATCGCTTGGATCAAGGGGCTCGCTTGGTGGATTGAGTGCGTCGGCTTGGCTGATGGTGCGTGCGTTTGATATCGCGGGCTTTGATGTGGTGTTGCTTGAGACGGTCGGTGTTGGACAGACTGAGCTAGAGATTATGAACGTGGCCGATTTCATCTCGGTCATTCTGACTCCTGAGTCGGGCGATGGTATCCAAGGCATGAAGGCCGGATTGATGGAAATCGCGGACTGCTTTGCGGTGAACAAGTCGGATCGCCCAGGAGCGGACGTTTTTGCCAGGGAAATCGAAGCGGCTTTGGAGTTGGATCCACGCTCGATGGGGCCGGATGCGCCGAAGGTTTTCAAAATATCCGCGCTGCAGGGAACGGGTTTGAGTGAATTCAGGTCGGTCATGACAGAGCGTATGAATGAGCGCGAGCGTTGGCAGCGAGATCGTACCAAAGGGACTCGTCTTCAAGCTGAAGCACGGGCGCTTATGATGGTTGAAGCCGAGAGAGCGATTTTACAGAAGTCTTCTCAAATTCGAACACCTGAAGAGCTCGGTGCTTTGTTTAGGACTTTTTAACTTTTTCTGAGAATACCTTCATTTAAAATGTAGGCATGAGAGTGTCTGCGTCTCCGTTTGAGCCTCCAAAGGGTGCCTACGAAGGTAAGCGTGGAACGTCCGATGTGTCTGATCTAGATCGCATCGAACGACGCCTGCGTGCGGAGCGCATTGAGCGAGCTGCTCCAATTGATCGGCATGGGCAAGAGCTCACTCAGGGGCTGGCGAACGAGCTTCGCGGTGCATCGACTCGTTTAGCATCGCTGATACGTGATCACCAAAAGCGTGAACAAGAGCCTGAGCATGAGTCGCCCGAAGAGAATTTTCGGCACCCCTCCCATAGGAAGTCTCATCGGAACTCAGTGGATGCAGAGGCCGTGTCGAAAGGGCATTTAGCGCTCGTACCTGATGAGATGGGTGATTCGATACAAGAGGGCTCCGTTTCGCTTGCGCCTTATCACTCCGAGGTTCTCGATGAGGCCGTGCGCCGCATACGCGAAGAACAAAAGAAGAGAGGTGTTGCGGCCTACGAAAGAGAGTGCCGTCGACAAGGAGAGCAAGAGCTGGATGAGTTTCAGCTGTCGTTGCTCGATGGTGGAAGCTCCGAGGAAGAAAGCAAGGGGCAGGGCTTGGGAATCAAGCCTCAGGGAGCGTTTCTTAATCGTGTTGCTTGAAGTCGTTACGATCTCGGTTCAATATCAAGTTCGGAATGACGGACTTTGATGGAATCACATCGACCCAAGAGATCGCGCGAATACTGAAGCTGGCGGCTGCGACACACGCTGAAGTTTGCTGTGAATGGCCGGCTGTCGCCTCGTCAGGGGGCGCGATTGCGCAGATTGATCTCGAAATTAAGTCAGCTCAAGGTTCGAATATCGTCTTGGGTCTTAAGAGAGAACCAGGAAAACCATCTGCTTTCTTGTCGTCGGTCATGCCGGCACTCAAGATAGGCGATTCGATCGAAATCATTTTTAGTCTGGTCGATGGGCAATACGCGATTCGAGACGTCGTAACGGATGTCTCATTGACGGCGTTTACGGTCAACGTATCAAGGCAGCTTCTAAGGCTTCAACGACGACGCGATTTTCGTGTTTCTGTTCGTGGCGATGGAATTGTGTTTGAGCCCCAGCTAGATTCGACTCAGAGCGAAGAGTCGGTGATGGAGACGGACGAAGCGGAAGGCGCGAAGCCGGCATTACCGCTGATCGACTTATCCGCAGGTGGCATGCGCTTGCTCTGGCTCCCCTCGTTCGGGGGGGTACCGCCCCTCGATACTCTTTTGACGGGAGTTTTGAGATTGGCGGAAGATAAAACTCCCTTGATCGAGGCTAAGCTTGTGAAGAATCACGGCGTCGAACCTGATTCCAAGTCAGATCAAGGAGTGGCCTTGAGTTTTCAGTTCGAAAACCTGTCTCAAAGCGACGCGCGTACGATTTTGTTTACGTGTTTGTTTGTTCACCGTAGTCACTACGGAAACCGCTAGGTTCTTTCTTTCGTAAAGCCGTGTTTTGCCGCCGCCTCGTTCGAGGGGTACCGCCCCGCTCATGACTTTTCGGAGCGTTGTCGGGAGTGGGGGCGGTGCCATCTCGCCTGTATCCAGTGCTGTCGGACTGGACCTTTGTAGGGTTACAAAAAAATAAATTTCTGAACAAAAGTAGCGTATTTCCAAGCACTAGACGCTTCGCATCAATAAATTACCTAGACCAAGGTCTCAAGGTTCCTGGACCAAAGCCGAGAAGTAATCCGTACGCAAAACACACTGGGGCAGTCCTAAGAAGCGCGTTTCGTCTCAATAAGAAACACCTCCTTAGACTCGTTCCACGGTCCGGCTCAACAGGTCAGTCACCCTGTAGGCCGGTCACCGTGGGCGCCCCACGCTTAAATAGGAACGAAAAGTTTCGCACCTCAACAGAGGGCTGGTTGAGAGTGCTCCCGCTTGCGATGGGCGCAGCGGCTGTGGGCTTGTCTCCGTGGGGACAAGAAGGAGTGGAACGTATGGGGTTACGTATTTCGACGAACGTTGCGGCGATTAATGCTCAACGACAGTTGGGAACTCAGCAGGCAAGAGGGGCGCACGCACTCGCGGCGTTGTCTTCGGGAAGCCGAATCGTTTCGGCCGCAGATGATGCTGCGGGGTTGGCGATCTCGGAAAATATCAAAAGCCAAACGCGTGGCTTGGCCATGGCTCGGCAAAACGCCTTTAATGCGATTTCACTCGTACAGGTTTCTGAAGGCGGCTTGAACGAAATCAATAATATTCTCGTGCGTCTTCGGGAGTTGGGGGTTCAGGCAGCCTCGGATAACATCGGTGACGATGAACGTATGTTTCTCGATCAAGAGGTACAGCAGCTGGTGCTTGAGTCGGATCGTATCGCAAAGACGACGCGATTTGGATCGAAGTCTCTGCTAGACGGCTCTGGCGAGGAACTTGAGTTCCAGGTCGGACCGTTTGCCGGTAAGGAAAACGTAATCAACTATCAAATGAAGGCCGATGCCACCGCCTCGCAACTCGGGATCGACGACTTGTCGGTCGAGAGAAAGAGTGATGCACGATCGCTTCTTGGTATTGTCGACGATGCTTTGAAGCAAGTCGGTAAGATGCGCGCCGATTTCGGGGCGGTACAGAACAGGTTGAACGTTACGACTAGCAACTTGGATATTCAGTACGAAAACCTCTCTTCGGCGTATTCTCGAATTCGAGATGCAGATATCGCTCACGAGTCGGCGGAGCTCGCGTCTTCGCAGGTCTTGCAGCAGGCGGCCGTGTCCGTGATGGCGCAAGCGAACCAAACGCCGGCGATGGCACTGCGACTCATGTCATAAATGAACCCTGAGATCAGGGCTCCTTCCGTGATCCGTGAAGATCTAAGAGAAGGAGTCCTCGTTGATTGAAGGCCTCTTGTTTCGAATGATTTTTCGTAGAGACGGGGGGCGGTACCCCACCGGTTGTTGGTCGCGATGAGCGACGGCGCGTCCGGTGGGATGCTGTTTGTTGAAATAGATTTGGTTTTATGTAGGTCGCGCGCCACAGTTGGCGACCTGCAGGCCCACCCCGAGGACTCTCCTCGGGGGTTTTTCGGGCGGATTGAAGTTACGTGAGATTGAGACTGTCTTTTGGTGGTCGAGGTCCGTTTGTAACGTTCCGACGTCCATAAGAGAGGACGTTCGCGAGTAGTTCATCAATTGTGAAAATCCCTCCAAATAGAAACCGTTCTCTTTTCTTATATGGAGCGCCGTTCGCTTCTTTCGTGTTTTGCGTGATGTATGCGGTCACGTTTCTATAGTCCTTTCCCCATCCGACAATTCGAGTGAAGGCGAGATAGCTCCAAAAAGTTCGTAGATTTTTTGGGTGTGCTGGTTTCTGCGCCCGCTGTCTTTCCAGACGTGCGTCTTCCATGCGTGTGAACGGGTGGAGGTGTAGAAGCTTTTGTGCAATCTGTCCTGCGACGACTCGGAAGAAGTTTTGAAGGAGTCGGCGTGACTTTCCTTTGATGAGACAGTGAATGTGGTTTGAGCAAATCGCGAAATTATAAATGCGAACTTTAAAACGTCGCGCGTATTTGCGAAGTATGGTTACAACAAGAGGCCGGTTTTTCGTGAGTGAGCGAGATCCTGTCGCGAAATCAGTTCGTAGCACAAGGTGGACGGGTTTGCGGTTGAGAAGAGGGCGTCGTGTACGACGTCTTGAAGTCGCAAGTGATCCTCCGTGAGCCTTGCGCTGATAGATGTCGAGCAGTACTTTTGATGCCGTGTAGAGTTCATCTTCTTTTCGGCATTTTCTTTTAGCCGTGGTTTTTTTTGAGCTGGAAACGGCGAGAGTGTGCAAATCAGAGTATCCTTCCTTGAAAAATTAAAGGCGCTTTCGCTCTCGCCGTGGTTGTGACGTCTTTTTGAGACAGATCTATAAGCAGATATTCAAACAGATCTCGTGGCCGTGATCGCTTG
>JAVFAU010000097.1:0-6855 GCA_034002335.1 Bdellovibrionales bacterium
GGACGCCATCGCCTTAAACTATACATCGGGAACGACGGGGAATCCGAAAGGCGTGGTGTATCACCATCGCGGAGCTTATCTAACATCGATCTCGAATATTCTTGAATGGGACATGCCAAAGCATCCGACTTACCTTTGGACGCTCCCGATGTTTCATTGCAATGGTTGGTCGTTTCCTTGGGTGATTGCGGCTCGAGCGGGCGTGAACGTTTGTCTTCGGAAAATCGAAGCTGGCCTCATTTTCGATCTCATAAAAAAACACAAAGTCTCGCATTACTGTGCGGCGCCGATCGTGCACAGTCTTTTGATCAATGCTCCAGAAGACTTGCGTGAAGGCCTAAGTCATAAGGTCGAAGCGTTCGTTGCGGGCGCGGCGCCTCCGGCCGCGATGATCGAGGGGATGAGTTCTCTGGGATTCGGAATTACTCACGTTTATGGACTTACAGAAGTTTATGGACCGGCAAGCGTGTGCGCCAAACAAGAAAGCTGGGAACGCCTTCCGCTTGGCGAGCAGGCGAGATTGAATGCTCGACAAGGCGTGACGTATCATTTGCAGAGTGCGGTTAAGGTGCTTGAGCCTTCGACGATGAAAGAGGTTCCGCACGATGGCGAAACGATCGGCGAAGTCATGTTTCGCGGGAACCTGACCATGAAAGGCTACCTGAAAAACCCTAAGGCCACGCAAGAAGCTTTTGAAGGTGGTTGGTTTCATACGGGAGATCTCGCGGTCACGAACGCGGATGGCTACATCAAGATTAAAGATCGCAGCAAAGACATCATTATTTCGGGCGGCGAAAACGTATCGAGTATTGAGGTCGAAGATGTTCTTTACCAGCATCCGGATGTCATGTTGGCAGCCGTTGTAGCTAAGCCTGACCCCAAATGGGGCGAGGTCGTGTGCGCGTTTATCGAACTAAAAAAAGGTGCGACGCCAGACGCGGAAGGTTTAATCAAACACTGCAAGTTTCATCTGCCGACGTTTAAAGTGCCAAAAAGCATTGAGTTCTGCGAGCTTCCGAAAACTTCGACGGGAAAAATTCAAAAGTTTGAGCTTCGCAAACGGCTCGAGGCAAACAAGGCCATCGATGTTTAGGGCTAGATCCTGGGGCACGATAAGAGTTCTAGACTAGCCGTCTGGTTCTAGAGTGAGCGACGTAAGCATATAATTTTGGAATGAAGTCTCGTGAGCTATTTTACGCTTTCCTGATTGTGCTCATCGCCCTTCTTTTCACGACGGGCGAAAAAGTAGAAGTGAGGGTTTCATCCGTAAGCGCGGCTCCGAGCGTAAGGCCGATGGAGGTCGAAACGGGACCAGCTGCGAGCAGTCGTATTGAAGTCGAGAAGAAATCCGAAACAACGGCAAATGAAAATCCGCAAAGCATCAAGAAATTGGATGTTATCGGAGACGAACAGCGAGACGTGATATGCGCGCTTCGTCGAGTCCGTTCTCTCGTCCCGATGCGTGGTGATGTTCAAGTGTATGCGTCCAAGATGAGCCCGTACTTCGGGAATCAAAGTATAAACGTCGCATGGATTAAGTCTTCAGATTGTCCCGACGGACGGCTCGAGCTTTCTCGCGATGGCAAATTTGCGCGAACGTATGACGGCTTTCTGGCAAACGATGCAGGCTGTACGCTGCTTAACGACAAGGGAACACGATACGGCAGTGAGGATGCGGGATTTTCGGGATGCGTTGAAGGCGGTGAGTGCATTGCGACGCTCGATCCGGCATTTGATGTGGTAGATGGGCTTGAATATGTGAATTCCTTTAGTTTTCGAGCCGATAAGTACTCTTTGGTCGACACTCCATCACAAAATCAGTTTAACAAGCGGTTCCAAGAGTCGGTCACAAAAGTCGGTCCAGATGCGTTGAGACCTTCTTTCTTTATTAACGCGCTTGAAAATGTGAGAGATTCGGAACGTGGTGCGACCAGCGTTTCATGGTCGAACCATCCAACAGTAAACTTGCAAGATATTGAGTGCGAAGATGGCCAAAAGAGACGTCCTTAGTTTGAGATATGGTTTGATGTCATTTGTGGTGACGATGTCACTCGTTATGGGGTTTCTCTCGTTCGAGAGCCGAGCTGATTCGAAAACGGAATATATCGTAATTGATGTCAGAACTTCCGGCGAGTATGCCGAGGGGCACGTTGAGGGTGCCTTGAATATGGATATCTACGAGAGTTCTTTTCGTGCGCGCCTATCGGCTCTTGATAAATCGAAGTCCTACAAAGTCTACTGCCGTAGCGGCAACAGATCTGGTCAGGCCGAAAGGCTTATGAAGTCGATGGGATTTAAAGACGTCGAAAATATGGGAAGCCTTGGCCAGGCTCTAAGAAAAACAAAGCAGTCCTGCAAAGGTAAACTCTGCTAGGGCGGGATTGGCGTATATTTGTGCCCTCCGTTTCCCGAGAATCCCTCAGATAAAATTACAATCCATAACACCTTCGCGACGGACGACCGAGAACTTGGTAAGCCCTCCTCACATTAGGAGGGCTATCATGATTCTTACTTGGTTTCGCGCTTCTTGTTTTGCGGCGATTTTCGCACTCGCATTTGCCACCGTCAGTGGAGCACAGGGCCGAGAGTTATCTGCTCTCGAGAACCTTTCCGCGCGCGGCGGTGTTGAGCCACAAGCGTTTCAACGATTCTTCGATGCGGTTTCAAAGACAGTCTCCGGAACGACTGCGAACGCTGATGAATTAGATGATCTGGGTTCGGTCGCCTGTTTTGAACGGTTCGACGATACGGATGGAAGACGTACAGAGGCCATCGAATGTCTGACCGCCTACGGCGCCCAGGGCCTTCATGGGGCGCTGTTCGATCGTCTTATTGAAATTCATATTCCACGCATGAGTCGTCTTCCGACTGAGGAGATGCTTAAGAGCCTTGCGCTGCTGAACTATCTGGAAGACCTGGTTCGCGCGCGTTTGACCCTTAACGGGAAACAGGCACACTGGTACGTTCCTGGTGCTGGTTTCCTTGCGAGCGGCTCAAAGGAAGAGTTTGATTTTCAAGATGGCGACGTCGTTCTCGGTTTAGGGAACTCGTCGATTTCTTCATTGATCTCGCAGGTCACGAACCCACCCGGACGCTATTCTCATGCCTTTATTGTGCGAGTTCGCGACGGCAAGCCGACAACGGTTGAGTCGCTGATCGAAACGGGTGTCGAGGAATTCCCTTGGTCTCACTTTCAGAAGGATAAGTACAATACGCTGACTGTCATTCGTTGGAAGGACGCCACGACTCGTGCGGCCGTGACTCGTCGAGCGAGCGACGCTGCCTACGAGTTCGCTCAAAAGAAGATCGGATACGACACGGCGATCGATCTCGACAGCGATAAAAAAATGTTCTGCACAGAACTGATCGTAAAAGCATACATGGATGCGAGTGGCGAAACGCAGTCGCGCATTTTGCCTCACAAGGCGGTCGTTCGTTCTGAACCTGCGTTTCAGCATATTCAGAACTTGGGTGTTATGAACCGAACGTTCGTGGCTCCGGGGGATCTGTTGAACTCAGATTTGTTCGAAGTCGTCGGGGAGTACCGTCGTACAGAAGATCTGTTTAAGTCGTGGAAGATATTCCTGATGGGGGATGTGTTTTTGGATCGTATTGAAGACGGTTATGTCGTTCATCCCGGTCTTTTCTATTCGGTTCTTCCGCTGGCGGCCTGGATTGTCCAAATCCTGCCCAGCATTTTCCACGAAGATCTCCGTCTTCTTCCAAAGAGCTTTGGCCCAGGATCATTTGCTGTTACGGCGACGGTTGAGAAGTCGATATACGAACGTATCTTCAAGGCTGTTGATGCAGAGCATGAGCAGAATCTGTTGAAGACCGGGCTTTGGGAGTATCGGGATTCACTTAAAAAGGCTCTGAAGAAGAACTGGTTCATGAAACAGCCTCGTCCGTCGGAAGATAACTTCTACGGCGGTGGGTAATTGGAGTCGGTTAAGTTTTCTTAGACCGATTGCGCGTTGAACGCTGTTTTGCGAGCATGAGGTTATGATTCTTCAAAAATTCCCTCTGGGATTTCAGTGGCCGACGCAGGAACCTTTTTTATTCTGTGTACATCATTTAGACCACTATCCCGAAGGGAACGGTCGACTCGGGGTTGAAGATCATTTTTTAGAAGGCCGTAATATCGGCCAAGATTTCCAAGAAAAAGATGGCTTTCGCATGTACCACGGCGATGAGGTGCCTGGGTTTCCGGTGCATCCTCATCGTGGTTTTGAAACAGTCACGATTGTGCGCAAGGGGTTCATCGATCACGCTGACTCTATGGGTGCGGCTGGTCGGTACGGTGAGGGCGACGTGCAGTGGATGACGGCTGGGCGAGGCGTTCAGCATTCCGAGATGTTTCCGTTGATTCACGCCGATCAAAAGAACACGGTCGAGTTATTTCAGATATGGCTGAATCTTCCGCGTGCGAAGAAAATGTCAGAGCCTCACTTTACGATGTTTTGGAACGAGAAGATTCCAACGTTGAGTCTCGATGACGGACGAGCCTCTTTGACTCTTATTACTGGAACGTATGGCGGCGTAAGCCCTCTTGCTCCTCCCCCGGAGAGCTGGGCCAGCGATGCGAAAAGTGAAGTGGCGATTTGGTTGTTCCGTCTCGAAAAAGGGGCGCGCGTCACTCTTCCGAAAGCCTCGGCGGGAGTCGCGCGTACACTTTATCTTTTTGAAGGGGAATCACTCCAAATTGTCGGCGCGTCTCTTGAAAAAATTGAAAAAGCGACTGGAGCCGTTTTAAGGGCCGACTCGGACGCAGAGATCGAAGCGGCCGAGGGTGCGGCCCAATTTTAGATTCTTCAGGCAAGACCGATCGGTGAGCCCGTTGATCAACATGGCCCATTTGTTATGAACTCGAGCGAAGAAATCATTCGAACGATTCGTGACTATCAGCAGACAAGATTTGGCGGTTGGCCGTGGGATCGCGACGACATGGTGCACGGAGATCGGCCCGAGCGATTTGCAAGACACCCCGATGGGAAGATCGAAAAGCCTATTAAATGAGTTTCTCTCCGGACGAAGTTCCTTTGGCGGGATCGGGAAAACGTCGATCACGGTAATCAAGAATTGGTTTCTCTATAAGGCGATAGAGCACCTCGCTCAAAGCCAGGGCCAGGATCATTGAAACCGCTATCAGGCCTATTTTAAGAGGGCTCAGCTTATCATCGATAAAGCCGAATGAGACGATCATCGTCATCGGAAACGTGTGCGAAAGATAAATGGAGTACGTTCGTTTTGTCATGACTTGGAAGAACTCAAACGACAGAAATTTTCCGATGATAGATCGTTCGTTGAGGCATGAGATGAAAAAGGCAGTGACTACGAACATCCACATCGTGCTGTAGAATGGTCCGAGTACTTTGTAGTTCTTGATAATCGTCATAAAGAAAAACGGAAACGAAAGCTGAATCCAAAGATAGTGTCTTTTCAAGAAAGTGATCCAGCGCTCGGCCGAAGGCGTCGCGCAATACATGCCGAAAATGAGACCATCAATCCAAAGCAGGGTGTTGTTTGCCGAAGGAGTCGAAAAATGGACATTCAATCGGTGGCGTAGATATATGACAATGGCGAGCATGAGTAAGAAGGCCCGTCCGGGCGTAAGGTAGCGGACGGTAATGAGCAGAAGAAGCGGCGAAAACAGATAAAACTGCTCTTCGATGGCGACACTCCAAGAGTGGAAGTAAAATGGGATGTCCCAGAAGTTTTGGATAAAAACGAGATACTTCCATATCTCGGGTCCGATTGGTTCAAACTGCATGGATGCCGTGATTCCAATAAAATACAGCGGCCATGTTCGAAGAATGCGGCGAATATAAAAGGTGCCGATGTTAAGTCGGCCGGTGACTTCAAGGTTTTTCAGCAAGATCTTAGCTATGAAAAATCCGCTTCCAAAGAAAAAAGTCTGAAAAAAGAAACCGACCACGGGACGAAACGACCGTACGTCCACCTGGAAAATAACAAGTGCGTGAAACGTAGCTACCAATAAAGTCGCGATGACGCGAATGCCGTCGAAGCTGCGATAACGCATCATCAAAGGCTAAGGCATGGTTGAATGTGGTGCAAAATAAAAAAGCCCGAGCGCAAGACTCGGGCTTTCGGGGGCATTTTCGAGAGCAGCTTACGGCTCTTGGTGGAACGCGACGCAATTCAGAGCGATTGGAGCCGAAGCGGTCGCGTAGAATTCGAATTCTGTTCCCACGCGTGGGTCTGCGAAGCCAGCCGCGAGTGTTGCCGTGTACTTGGTAGATGAAACTTTTTTGAGTTTCAAAGAAAGAACGTTGAGGCCTGTTTTCGGGTCAACGACGTTGATTTCATTTTTCTGCCAAAGGTCAGCTTCGATACGAGGAAGGGTTTTATCGACAACTTCCCACCCGCCTGTTGGCGTGTAGTTTTCATACGAAGCACGGTATTCAAGAAGGTGACCTGTGCTGTCCGGGCAGCTCCCCTTTTATAAGGATTAAGTTGTGTACGGGAGATACATGAGTGAACGTTATGTCGGATACGACTTTCGGTGCTTGCGATAGGTTTCTATAATAAATCATTATTTTTAATTTTATGTGGCATTTGAAAGCAGTCGAAAGTTCATGCCGCCCAAGGTGCTTTCAAGGATCATGAGGGAACGCGGAGTTGTCATGGAAGTGGTGAGAGATAAATCGATTCAAACGTTTGTCGATTCCGCAGGCGATTTTTTGTATCGCGCTGAAGCCGTGAATAATTTGATGATCGGGCTTTGTGAAATGAGTCTCAGGCAAGCATCCGAGAGCTCTTCGGAAAATGGCTCTAAGCAGCCTACTGTTCCCGTTATGGTTCGTCTCGTGAGTGGAGGACAAACAGTGGGTGCCG
>JAVFAU010000098.1:0-6789 GCA_034002335.1 Bdellovibrionales bacterium
GATCTCTTTGAGCCAGCAAAAGCAGGTAGCATCCGCTGTTAAAAAAGCACGTAATCTTGGCCTCTTGCCGCAAGGAAACGAAGCTTACGATTTCTTCGAGCGTCCAGAGCCGATTTCTCCAAAGCCTTTAGAGCTTTAAGAAGCTAACTGAAGAAAGCCCGAAGCCCCTTGTCATGATCGACGCACCCCGGTTTTTACCGAACGTCGCAAATGAGGGGCTTTTGTGCGTCTTGGCGGCCTCGAGGCCTCCCTCTCTGACCCCCAGGGCGGCCCCAGAGGCATCCCTAAAACGTCCCCGCAAAAACCATCTCATCGGGCACCAGCTCACACCGTATCCGCATCTTTTGACACTATTTACACGATAACTATTTCCCTGCGGCGGCTTTTCTCGAAATTCGACGATCCATCCAAGAAGCCAGACCAGTCACAAACATCCAAATTCCATAAAATCGGGTCGAAAGTTTGTGAAACTCAGGCCCACTGAGACCCCAAACCGCGACTTTCGAAAACGGCTCATCCCAGCTGAGGATACGAAACCCCAGCATTGGCAACGCCACTCCGAAAAGATGAATGAGAGCCAACACAAGAACCGCGATGGAGAAGGCACCATGATGTCTCCACGTCCACCCCACACGCGCGCCATAAAGTCCGACGAAAACAAACCCCGTGCCGGCAATGAGCCCCGCCAGACGCTGCTCAAGGCCAACTTGAAAAATAACAGCAGCCAACAATCCTATGCCGATCTGCATGTATAAAAGACGACGCATGCCTCTCCTCCTCCGGATTTGTCCTAAATCTTGGTCCACACTCTTAGACTTCGGATACCAAAATTTAAAAAAAATGGCGCTCATATTCGCTAAGTAGCTGAATTTTCAGGAACTCGAACTCGACGGTTGATCCCCATCAGCGCGCACCTCTTTTGCTCTCCCAGTACGACACACGGGTCACGGCACAAAGCCCGGGCCCCAACTGCAAGCAAGAAGAAGGAGAGAGACATGCCCCCAACCGAGAACACCCAATATCTGCCAGAGGTCACACGAGACCTCGCGAAGTTCGGACTCAATCCAAGTGATTGGCGACCACTGCGCAGTTATCGCCCCAAACGCCACCGTGGCGACGCGGACATTCAGCTACAAAAAATCATCCTCGGTCATCGCTTCGAACAAGATCTCCGGCTCTCCGTAGCCCTACAAAAAATACCTCACCAACAAAAAGACACCGAGCCGACCAAGCCCATCATCACGGATGTTCTGTTGTTTGTGCTTTAAAAAAATGAGCGTGAGGGGCGCGACTCTATTCGCAAGAGCTTGAGAATATCGAGCGCGACCACTTCTGCTCGCGTGTCATCTTGTCAGCGCCAGGCAGGCTATTGAGAACGCTTTCTCGAAACACATGAAAGCTATCATCGCCATAAAGGCGCACGGCCATCGTTTTCATGCGACAGAATAAGCGAAAGTCCGCGGCGTCCAACCAACCGTGCTTACGAGAGGTGTAGTAAGACCCTGTCGTCGATTCACCCCAGGCCACCTGGGCAAACAACGTCAAAGCTCTCAAAAGCCACTTCTGAATAGTCGGTTCGGCTCCGACAGTTTCGGCACATGTTCGCGGAATACGTTCGAGTCCGTCCACCATGCCGCGAAGATTCAAAAAGAAATCAAAGCAGCCTCCCGGACCGTTATCAGCCTTGCATAAATCAAACTGTTCATCCGCAAGACTCTTTGTCACCTTCTGCGATTGAGCGCCCAAGAACATGCGTTGTGATGCGCGAAAAAGATCAAGCTGTTCATCACATACCGTGCGAGGTGGATTAAACGCGATGATCAGAATAAAACCGACAAGAAGAGCCCCTAGAGCAAGGAGAGTACGCGGCGCGCGCCTTAAAAACTCATCCATCTTGCTCCTCTACTCCCTATCGTTCTCTGATTTATCACTCGACTTCATCACTCGACTTTATCACTCAATTCGCCTCGAACTCGTCGTCGATTCGACGAATCTCTAGCCGTATCAACGACTCACGGCTTCGGTGCTAGTGAGCGCGAATCGCACAATCGCGCTCACCGTGATCTAAAAATGGATACTGCCCACGCGGACGTGTTTGCACCCAGGTCACCTTGTCACGCGAACAAAAGAATATCTTGAATCGCGTGTCGACACCATAAATGCGCACCAAATTCGCCTGCATATTAAATATATCAGATATCCGATCACGACGATCACCGTGACCGCTATTGCGAGCCACATCGACGTTCTCTTCGATCGATTCCAGAATACGAACCAAATGGCTGCGCTCATGCAAACGCAGGCGATTCGCGGCCGCCATCGTCCGCTGGGTCGCGATCTCAATGTCGCGAAGGGCCACCTCAATTTGTTCGTCATCTTGCTTCGTTAAAGCGTAGTGAAGAGCATCCCCGGCGCTCAAGAGCCCCGTCAGTTCCGCCATCGTCCCCGTCTCCAGAACAAGGCGTTGCGCACGCTGTGCTTGAGCGAGCTCACCACCCAACAATAAGAGGACGGCTACAACAACAAACCCCGCAAAGAAGGGAGTCGAACGGCTTTTATATGTACGCTGATTGGAATAAACAGGCTGCATGCCTTCTTTTCGGCCCGAATGTGTCTCAACTTGAGCTGACAAAACAGCCAAAGCCTCGACCTGAGTTCAGGCGCCAAGAGGGCAAAAAAAACCACACCCGGCCTGGGCGTGGTTCGACAATTCAATCGACCGAAGCATCGGGTTTAGAACGTTGGAACGTCATCGTTCCCGCAACCATCACTTCAATTCCCCGAGGTGCTACGCTAGAACGTCATCGTTCCCGCAACCATCACTTCAATTCCCCGAGGTGCTACGCTAGAACGTCATCGTTCCCGCAACCATCAACTGCATGATTGCCGCCTCTCGCTTTGGAACGGCGTCTTTGAACGCTTCGCCGGGCATGAACGTCGCCAGGTGCGCATCGAGCCTAAAGCCCGACTCAAACTTCTGGGTCATGTAAAGATCCAACTCCATCCCAAGGTTTGCTTTATTCGTCGATGCACCGAGGAACGTTCGGCCAAGATTTGTTCCGACGCTCCCGCCATTCTCCTTCGTCTTCGAGAAACTGAAGAACGAAAGACCGACTTCAAAGTCATCAGACGGCGCAACGGCAGCTCCGACATTCCAATAGGTGAGATTGCCCCAACCAAACAGATCCATCATGCCGCCGTATTTATGACTGTCGTAGTAAAGCGACTGGTAGCCGTTTTCAGTGTCGTCCGCACCGTTGTCGTCACCGGAATCCGAGTGGTAGTTACCCCAAACTCTGAGCCCCATGATTTCAGGCACCCTCACTCCAAGCGTGAGATCATACATATTCGCATCGAGCTTCGTTTCTCCTGCGGCCGTCTTTGCGACAACGCCCATTTGATGCCCGTAAACAGCCTTGTAGAAGATCCCTGCGATCTCTCCACCAAGCGTTAACCCAACATGCTGAGCGTTCGCAGCGGGATTCGCATTCTCGCTACGGCTGATGTTGAGGAATGTGAGATTCGCGGTCTGAATGGCCTCCGGCATATCTTTGAAATCTGCCGACAAAATAAAATTGTGCTGCTCGGGATCGGAGTCCATACCCGCCTGTGGAACCAACTCTTTGTCCTTCAAGAGAAAGGCGCTGACTCCCGCAAACCCCGTATCGAAGCTAACTTGAAAGCCTTCGTGCGTGATCGGAACCAGCTTCCAGCTGTCAGCCGAGAAGAACTCACCGCCACCCACTTCGACATGAAAGCGTCCAGCCTTAAGGCTCATGCTCTCTGTCGCTCTCCACCAACCGTAGGCCTGGTTTACGATGATGCTATTCTGCGTATCGACCGTGTTATAGCTGTTTGGAACAACAAGCCCGCCGGTTGCACGGGTAGGGTCAGAACCGAAGATCGTGCCATGCAAAAGCGTGATATGCGCTTGAATACTTTCGCCTTTTCGCATCGTAAGACCTAGCTGCACACGGCCCTCGATGTCCGAATTGTTCTCAGGACGTTCTTTGACCCCAGAAGGCGTCATATCGTTCTAATAACGCACTCGAAACTCACCACTGTGCTTAATTTCAGCGTCTTGGGCCTGCGCAGAGGCCGACAATACGAAGGCTCCCGCTACTAGTGCTAAACGTTTCATTTCTTCGCTCCTTGCTGATGGCTGATGGTCCGTACCGATCATCCGTGGGACACCGCTTCTAGATGCAAGGTCATCGTAGAAACGCTTCTGTTTTCTAGGCAATTGATTCTGCACCAAAGTCTCGACCTAGGTCGCACAAGGAATAGGCATACCCACGGAAAATATGTATTTTTCGCCGTCTCTTGCGAGAGTTTCTTGGCTAATGTCAGACCTTCCGCTAGGATGACCGACTCGATCAGCGGCTCCTCAGAGTCGAACACCTGGTCGATCTCAAGATCTCATCCGTCGGGGAGTAGCGCAGTTTGGTAGCGCATCTGCTTTGGGAGCAGAGGGTCGCAGGTTCAAATCCTGTCTCCCCGACCATTTTTAACAACAAAATGTAAAATGGGTCTTATCCCGGTTTTAATCTGACCTCGAGAGAACGACGATGAAATTCAAAGCTCTCTCGATCGTGTTCCCTGGCGGTCAAAAGATCGCATCCGGCCAAAAAACCATCGAAGTTCGGTCCTGGCTTCCACCCGAAGACCTCAAGGGTGATCTTCTTATCGTCGAAAATCATAAGTTCCTCCATCAAGAAGGGGAAACTGATCCGTCCGGAAGACCGGTTGCACTAGTCAAAATTAAAAGCGTCCGAGAGTATGTCGAAGCGGACATCCCAGCCGCTTGCGCCTCTCGCTGGGGGCTGGGGGTTACTACTCCTGGGAGCTGACCGAGGTACGCCCGCTGGATAGCGATGAACAGATCCTAGCCGCTCGCGGAATTTACGAAGTCGATCTCAAATCCCACGCTTAAGCCTTCGAGTCACTGACCTGATTGTCGAGCGATCCCTTGATGCTATCGATACGAACTCATCCGCAGGAGTTTCTTTGAATTTTAAATTCTCCGACTTCACATGCCTCATAGCCAAATCCTACCGTCGCCACCCTGGTAAACAATCAAGAGTCCTTGTACCAGTGTCGCTTGCCCCCCGAGCGCGCGCCACACCCTGTGCCGCGCCTAATAAGTCAAAAGGGCCGCACCTCTCGGAGCAGCCCTTTAGAAAATAGAATATCTAGTTAGAATAGATTCGAGGACGCCGTCCTTCGCCGCTGGTTTTAGGCGCCGACTCGGAACGCCGCCCCTGAACACCAGCTTCGATCGCGGCGTTTGCACTCAAACCTACCGCTTCATACGAGTCCGATCACTACTTCATACAAGCGTATTTGAGCGTAATTTTCGTTCCCGGTGCAAGCGACGCATTCACACTCAAAGTCATCGCATTAAAATCTGCTGAGTAAGTTCCTGACGATGCCGGCTGGCCTCCGTAAAGAACTTGATACGTATCACCAACCGGACGGCAACGGAATGGAAGAGAAACAACCTTCTCACCAATCGAGTAACCGATATCCGTTAACTGACTTGTGTAGTTCGAGGCACAGATGTTCCCAACAATCCCACCCGTCATCTGACTCAGCTTAATATAAGCCGCACCAATCTGACCGAGGAATGTACCGCCACCCATCGACTGCTCGTTACGACAAGCATGGCTTGAAACAACAATCGAGTGCCAAGACATCGTCTTGTTCGGATAAATGCTACGGAACGAATCGACAAACTTATCAGGCATACCTCTAAAAGCCGTGTTCGCAAGCTCAAGATCCTTCATCCAACCACAGTTGTTGAACGCAACCTGCGAAGCCGAAAGCATGCCATTACCAGAGAAACCATCGCACTTGTTATACTCAGAGACGCTGCCTTCATCTTCATCCGAAAGAACAATCACCGCTAAGTGAGCCGTCGGGCGCATAAACTGGTTGCGATACTTTTCAATCGCAAGCTTCGCTGCATAGATACCGCGTTCATCTCCCGAGGCTGTTTCTGAACGTTGAATTGTTTCGTTAAAAAGTCCGACATTATTAGGAGTGCTATTCTTCAAAACCTTCAAACCTGAAGATCCGAACGAAAGCAAGGCTCCACCGTTGCTGCCCGTTACATCTGTTGTTGTCATCGCGATCTGATAATTAAGATCACGGCTCTCTAGCTGTCCCAAAAAGCCCGCAAACGCGCTCGCCATTTTCTGCTGCTCGTGCAGCATCGAACCCGAGTTATCGTTAACAATCAAAATATCGACAAGGCCCTGACCAACCGTTCTTTCCTCGGTTACGTCATAGAAACACTCACTCCCCTCACAGCGTACAGCAACACTGGGGTCACCCTTACTGTCATCTTCCGCAGCCACATCAAACTTCACCGGAGCACACGCTCCGAAGTAGCTGATCAACCCGATCACTGCAGCAAGTCTTAGTTGGCGTTTCATAAATCCTCCACCCTCTCACACAAAAGAACTCTTCTTATGAGCTCTCCCTGCGAAGGCTCTTGAATCTCCAAATTCAACTGCCTTAAGTCCAATCTATGTGCCAACCCCAAAACACACATCAAACACCCGGCATATCTAAGTAATTTCAATGATTTACAAGAAATGGCCGCCTACCCTCTGGACAGAAGGAAGTGTCTCGAATTGCGACCTGTTAAAAGTAAAGTTCAGCAAATCGCAAGTAATCTCAGGATCTTACAAATTAGCAAGAAACGTCACCGTGCGCGAATTGTCACTTCCTAGAATGGATGCCACCGGCGAACAAATGCGACCGTCCCCGAACAATCCCATTTGC
>JAVFAU010000099.1:0-6772 GCA_034002335.1 Bdellovibrionales bacterium
AGATTTTGGCCCATCCCGCTCGAAGGCCTATCATCGACACCGTTCTCATTTCCGGAAACGGCGAGCCCACTCTTCACCCCCAGTTCCTTGAACTCGTGAAGTCGATTTTTCAAAAAATATCAGAGCTCTCGACGGACATCACCGGTTCATTCAACACGACAGCCTCAAAGACTCCCCGCACGAGGGTCGTTTGTCTAACGAATGGCGATCGCCTTGATCAGCGCGATGTCGTGGAGGCACTCAATTTACTCGACGAAGCAATCGTAAAATTAGATGTGGGCACGGAGGTCTATTTTAAAGAAATCAATCGCCCTCTCTCGCGCGCCAGTGTCGCAAAACTCATGAACGGCTCGCGCCGCCTTACAAACCTCTCCATACAAACGGCGATTTTGCCGGGCAAACAGGGACTCGCTCAGTCTCATTTGCTTGACGATTGGATCGAAAGCATCGCAATCCTTCGCCCGCAAACGGTGTACATACACCCGGTTCAAGGGGCCTCCGAGGACGATGCGTATCGGGTTTGCCATTTTTTAAAAAAGCATCTCGAGAAACGGGCCGACAACGGAACGAAAATCAAAGCTCTGGTTGAGTCCGACTTCGCCGCGTAATCTGCTGTCGCAAGCGCGCGGCCTGCGGCTGTGCCAACAAAATCTCCAGCCCCTCAAGACCGCGCATGCGTGTGGAACCGGACTCCCAGATTCTCCCCAACGCAAGCGAAGCCTCTGCAACTCGGACAGCGGCGATTCTCTGTTGATCCGCTCTGAAAATCGCCTCAAAGAGCTTGTCTCTCTCCTCTTCATTCCGCGTTCGATACCATCTGGCCACTTCGCGAGCGCCACGAAACGGGCACGCGCGCGCCAACTCGGCCTCCATCGTCGAACTCAACTGATTGGAACCAAAAACCAACCTTGAACAATGATTGGGCTCAACCCGCGAACCGGACTCCCAGCGCTGCAAAGCCCGCCACGTCTGCACCGCCATCGAGGTCTCCGCCAGTTTTTCTATTCGTCTTTGATCCACTTCGGAAACGGTGAACACCGGAGAGCCTAAACGTCTTGAAAAATAACTTCTCGCCCAAGAGTCCTCCAGAATTTGATCGTCCGTCACCCTCGGGAACTCGCGAAACCCAAGCGAACCCGCAATCTCAGAAAACTCGTCACGCAGCTCCAACGTACGAGAGTTTCGACGCGGCATCGGAGAGACCTCAAAAGCATCTGTGAGCGTGTTGTAGATAGTCGGCGTCCGATCGTGAATATAAAGGTACGGTCCTCGACGAAGAGCCACGCGAATTGGGTACTCCGCATCTAAACGCCACTTCGCCCATCCAGACTCCGTGACGATCAGTCGCTCTTGCCGACGCCATCGCTCCATCGCGTCACCCTGCTCCTGGATGGCGCTTCGCAGACTTCTCGCCTCATCCGGCGGTACCGTCGAAATATCCTGTCCGGCCGCTCCGCCTTCAAGCCAATCAACCAACGACATTCCGACATCGGCAAGCGAAACGTTGACATCAAATGCCCAAGGCTTAGGGACCCACTCATAAGCGGGTTGCCCAGAAGTATTCGCCTGCCGACCCAGATGTCGCGCTCGTTCGCGAATCAAAAGGCCTATGTGGGTCGTATCGGAATGAAGATCAAGCGCTGGAATTTCACCAAGCCTGAGATCCTCGCTGTCGCCCTGCAAACCGACAACGACGATGGTCGTTTGCTCCCATAGTTTCTCGGCTTTAAGAAAAGCCCAAAGGCGCGACAAACTCTCGTCGATCTCTTCTAACTGACCTCGAACCGAGCTCTCTCGAATTCGACCGGAGTCGTCTGGCATCGGTTGCCATGGAACCTGCAAGTCTCCAAGGTGCAAGACCGCGAAAAACGGCGACTCTCGATCGTCAGCTCGCACCCATCGGGTGAAAATATCGACGACCTCTCGAGCCGGGCGATGCAAACGACGACTCGTCGGATGAATGGCATCGTCGAAGACTTCGAATCCCTGATGCAGCCCCGTTCTTCGCAGGAGTGGAGGCGCTCCAGATACAAACATCGTGCGGTACTTTAAACGAAGCGCCCGTTCCGCCACTGTTTCAAAAGACGAGGACAGCGTTCCCAATTCGCCGCCGCCGTTGTGACGCAAACCAAGGCGATACGGATACTCACCCGTCAAAAGAGACGCCATGGCGGGCGCCGACATCGTGGACGTCGTGAAAGCGTGAGTGAACCGAACGGCCTCATCACAAAGCTCCGCGAGTCCAGAGCGAACCGCGTCATCCCGCTCGGAAACACAACCGACCCGCCCGACGCCGAGGCGGTCAACAGCGACGACCAAAAATGACGGCCGGCTGGTCTTCTTCCACTGACAACCAACTGATAGTAAAACCGCCAATATCACTAGACCCCACTTCGACCAATGCGTGTAGGACCGACGAGAGTTTGGCGAAGGCATCAGGACTTCATGAACGGGGCAGTGCATGAACGCAATGTTACCTTGACGGTATGGATGTGCCCTAGAAATAATTTGCGTTATGCTTACTGAAAAACTGTTCAATGTAGCCCAAGGTGGAGCGGAAGCGATTTTATGGCTTCTCCTCGTTCTCAGTGTCGTCAGCATCGGATTCATCCTTGAACGCTGGCTTACTCTTCGCGCAATCGCGGCACGCTCGAATAAAAATCGAGAGCGAATGAAAGAAGCCTTGCAGAGCTACAATCTCGCGGAGCTCGAGGAAATCGCGCGCGATCGCGATTCTCTCGAAGGACGAGCCCTTTCCTACGGCATGCGCCATGTGAAAGAAAATGGAGCCGAGGGCTTAAGCGAGATATTCACGTCTTTCGCACTTCTTGAGCGTCCTCCTCTTGAACGCTCGCTCAATTTTCTTGCGACGGTCGGATCCAACGCTCCGTTCGTGGGACTACTCGGCACCGTTCTCGGCATCATGAAAGCGTTCCGAGACCTGGCGGCGAACGCCTCGACGGGAAATGAAGCCGTTATGTCCGGTATCGCCGAAGCCCTCGTCGCGACGGCTGTCGGTCTGATCGTCGCCATCCCGGCCGTCATCGCCTACAACTCGTTCCAAAAGCAGGTTCGCGGCATTCTTCAAAGCATCGACTCGGTTAGAGAGCTCTGCATCGCCTACGCGAAAACCCTCGAGAAAAAGAAGGGATCGGTTTAAGTGGCGGGCATGCAGAACCACAATGATGAAGAGCCGATAGCGGCGATCAACATCGTTCCGTTCGTCGACATCATTCTCGTGGTCTTGATCATCTTCATGGTCACAGCCCCGCTCGTTCTCAAACCGGTTATCGATATCAACCTCCCGAAGTCTTCTTCGGGAGAAGAAGCGCCACCCGCGCCGCTTAACGTGGCGGTCGGACAAGACGGGACCCTTGTGGTGAATGGCCAACCGGCCACGACCGAATCACTCGCCACATTGGCGGCCCAAGCCGTCGCCGAAAAACCTGATACCGCGGCGATTCTTCAAGCCGACAAGACCGTGACCCTTGAAACGCTCACAGCCGTCATTGATATCATCAAGACGGCTGGAGTAAAAAAGGTCGCGTTTAGTATCGAGAAAAAATAGGCGCGTTATTTATTTACACGCGCCTCGCTTCCAACACGATAAGCCTGGTAGCTATCCGCGTTTAGGTTGAGCTTGATCTCGTTTTGTTGCGCCGATACCCGTTGGAACATATAGCGAAGCTCTCCGGGACCATTCGGATCATTCTTAGGGGTCTGGATAAAGTATATCATGATGACGTTCTCATCCTTGCCATGAACCAAATTGTGATTCCCGCTGACCTGGTGAGCCGCAACGGCTTCCGTGTAATAGAGCGGCAACACCGTTTGGCTATAGCTGTAACAGTTCTGACCGTCCTTATTCACGTGGGAGAATCGGAAAACACCGTCGTAAGGAACCGTCGAGCTTGGGTTGATCCAGTTCAGATGTCGCCTGAATATCGTATCAAGCCTCAACATCGCCCCGGGGTTGCCGTACTCAAGCTGTAAGTTGTTACGATCAAGCGCGGCCGATTTATTCCGAGTCATCACGAACTCGAACCAATCCAGGAATCCATCGCCATCACTATCAAAGTTATAGGGATCCCCATCAAGCCCCATGGCCGCTGTCCAATTTGCGGTCGGGCCAGACGGATTCGCCGCGGAAAAGTAACGCTCTTCACAAGCGTTTGCCAGATCACGATCGTGATCGACTTCATCCCCAGGAACACAAGTCGGAACGCGTTCGCCGTAGAGGATATGCTGAGCAAAGATCGCGTCGCTTAGATAGTTATCAAAGCTATTGCGATTGTACGGATCAAACTGACGCCCTCTCATGCGGCTCAAACGATCCGGGTGATTTGCGAATTCCCTGTTGTAACGAATTTCATCTTTATCACAAAGACCATCGCCATCCGAGTCGGCATCAATCGTTCCGTCATCGCACGGGGCCGCATTCACGTTTGTGACGACGAAGTTTTTGATCACCCACGATTCCGAGTTAGAAGAACCGAGAAGCTCATCAATGGGAATCTGACCTGAAAAATTCGTGTCTAGAAACTTGCCGTCACCAATTCTTGCCATGTCTTCAAGACGAGTTGAGGCTGCGGGACTCGTCGGACCATAATAAACGGTCGAAAACGAGACTCGCCCCAACGCTTTAAGTCCTCTGATGCCGGCTTCCATGGTCGCGTTCACACCATAACCATCGGTAGGCACGCCATCTGAGAGAAACACGACGATGTAGTTTGCGGTGTCGCCGGAAGTTTGCTTATCGACCTGAATCGCGGTTTGCACCAAGTTAACGGCTGCACCATAAGGAGTACCGCCGCTGTCCGCCTCCATCCCGATTCGATTTATCGCATTTGTCATTGTGGCGATGTCGGATGTGAACGCGGCGACACCACCTTGCTCGACGTAAGGAAGCGCTCCCGTACCGTTAAATACGACAAGGCCCCACTGAATGTACGCATTGTTCTGATGAAGACGGAAGAAATCCGTAATCGTATTCACCCGATAGTTATTTGTGTCCGTGGTGACGTTTGAACCAGACTTATCAACCACGAACATAACTTTCGTGTAACTTTCAAATAATGACGGCGTGATTGCGCAAATTTCACCATTCGATTTGGCGGACGCCATGGGTTGGCTGATCAACGTCAGGCGTGTCTGGTCACAGTTTTGAAATGCGAGCACTGTTACGAAAACAGATGCAGCTATCGCCGCCGCCCGCCAACTGAATGCTTTCACGCTTCGCCCCCTCTAACTCACTCTTCCATCCACCACGACACCCAACTGGACCATCAGCAGACGATGCTCAGATGATGCTCCAATTATCGAGCCAAAAATTTCTGGCTCGCTGCCGTTTTACGTCAAGAGCGCCGTGATAAGCGCGACAGTTGTCCATATCTTCGACAGTACTATCGGCCTGACCACGCGACCTGCCTCTCATGTCATATCGGCAATATGCCGATCACTCTTTCGGGGAAAAGCAGTGATATCTAGAAACTTTCGTTCATTTGAACGCCGTGCGTGTCTCAATTCGAGACGTGACGGCTCTCGTTCGGTTGCCGCCGTGGTTTCAACCATCGCCGCCGTTTGCGTTTTGCTTATCCCGAATGATGCTTTTTCCCAAGCACGCGTCGATCTCGAAGACCTCGCCGTCAAAGGCGAACTGCTCAACGACAAC
Organism: Bdellovibrionales bacterium; assembly: GCA_034002335.1. GTDB lineage: Bacteria > Bdellovibrionota > Bdellovibrionia > Bdellovibrionales > JAMPXM01. The sequence goes on from JAVFAU010000099.1 coordinate 5,672, forward strand.
CGCATGCGCATGACCTCGCGCGAAGCCGCGAAGGTGCAAGATCGCATCAAATACCGAAAAAACTTTCGCCCCGAAATTGCCGACGGTCTCGATATCCGTATCCCCGCATCGGAGCCGTTCGACGGTTCAAACGCTGACGCCGGAGCCACACCTTGAAGTCGCAAATCGAATTGCTCAATAACCCAGTGGAAGTGCGCATCATGAGAGACGGAAAGCCTCTTATGATTCAGACGTTTCAGCATTCCCCAATTCGCCTCGGCCGTATTCTTGATAACGACGTCGTTTTGCCCTTCGACAGCGTCTCTCGTCATCACTGCGAAATACATTTCGTTGAAGACGGTGGCCGCAAAAAATGGGTGCTTCATGACCTGAAAAGTCTGAATGGGGTTTCCATCAACGGCGAACGCGTTTCAAGCGCATCGTTTGAACGAAACGGCGAATTTGAAATCAAACCCGTCTCGATTCAGATCCGCAGTCTTTCAAACGAAGCCGTCGCCGCTGCCGAGGCTGACCAAGCAATTTCATCCACCGATGAAACCATCATCGGTCCGGACCCGACACCGGCTCCCCCCAAGCAACACCCCGCCGGAGCTCAAGCGGCCTATTCGACACAGCCGCCTCCATCGCGCAAGCGACCGATGTTCAACATCGACACTTCGGCCCTCATGGGAACAATGCACCCAGCGGCCGAATCGGCCAAAGCCAAAGCCGTTCAAGTATCGGTTCTCTGGCATGACGTCGTGCTCAGTGTTGATGAGTTTGTTCCTGGCGAACACATGATTATCGAAATCAATGGCATCTATCTTCGCCTAGGAAAAGCGGGACAGGCTCGTTCCGCCATCCGCTGCCCGACGGGAACGACATTTCTAGATCGACCAGGCAAAGAGTCCGTGCTCCTTCCTAACGCTCCAGCCACATGGGTTGCGGACGACGGCATTCGCATACTCGCACGTTACGTGCCTCGCTCGAAAGTTTCGCGCCAAGGCTTGATCCCGATGCTCGAAGAAGAGCTTATCGATCCGGTCGTCATATCCGGTGTAATTCATGGAGCCGTTGCCATCGCGACCGTTACACTCGGCGGTCACGAACCCCCGAAACAAG
>JAVFAU010000100.1:0-6735 GCA_034002335.1 Bdellovibrionales bacterium
CTTCCGATCTGGGGCCTGTGATTGCCGTCCATGCAGCCGTTGCGGCCGTGGTTAGACCAGCCAGCGCGGTCGATGCCAAAAGCGCTTTCGTTCCAACGGCTGCAATTGCGACGCCTGTCGTGACAGCGCCGGCGGCGAGGATTTCGAATATTCCGCTATTCGCATTCGCGTATTCGGCGAAAGAGGTTAGATGATTCGCAGCCGTTGCGAGCACCTCTGCCATTTTCGAAAGTGCTGATATTACGGCCGGGTTCTGAGTGAGTAGGTTTCCGAGCGCGACGAAAACACTGTTTGTCGAATCTGTGAGCTTCTTTTGGGAGCCCTCAAAGGTGTTGGTTTTTGAAGCCGCCGTTCCTTGACGGGCTTCGAGTTGAACTAAGATTGCATCAAAATTTTCGGCCGTGGACTTCGTCTTATCGATTTCAAGTCCGAGTTTCGCGAGACTCTTGACGTTTCCATTGAATGCATTTCCGAGCATTTGCGACGCTGTGTTCAGGTCAAGATTAAATGTTGCAGCTAACTCTGTGGCTGCACTCATTGTACGTTGAAGGCCTTCGTTATTGAGTGAAGTCATCGACGCAAGCAAGGCTACGTTTTCATGGACTGCGCCGGCGGCGTACATCGTTGTTGCTTGTATTGAGTCGCCGAACGCTTGAAATTGCTTCGAGACTTCTTCTGAATAAAGTCCGTTTGCCGCTAGTGCGGTGTTGAGTGAGTTGATCTCACGCTCTGTGTTTCGCGCTTCTTGTATCGCTCTAGAGAAACCCGCGCTTAATGAAGAGGTAAACGAGTCAATAGCCCTTGATGCGAACGTCGAAAGAAGATTGCCCGAGAAGACTGTGAAAGTCGCGTTGCTCTCTTTTGTTTTCGCATCGAAACTCTCGAGCGCTTTCTCGGCCGCCTTCGTCGCGACCTCCAGTGCTATTCGTACGCGTTCGTCGTTAGACAAGGGACTTCTCCTTTTTGGCGCTCGCCGCGGCCTCTTCATCGCGTAAAGCTCTTAAGAGACTAAAAACCTCCATCGCGTAGCTTGGTTGAGTTGCGAGATGGCCGGCGAAAGGATACGTGCCAAAGCGTAACCATTCGTTAAATGCGTGAAGATAGAAGTCAAAACATGGGAATTCCGGCAAGAGCGTAAACGGTTTTGTAAACACCCATTCGTCCAGAACGATCACTTTCTTTTTTGCGGCCGTTCCACGTTCCTGCATCTTTTCTACGGCCGCCAAAAGTTCAGGGGAGAATCGTGGGTCGGTCGCTGCAAGATTCTTTTCGGGCATCGATCGGCGTTTATAAGATGCGATCAGCAGAGCGCAGGCATACGGCGAGAGTTCCGATGCTCGATTTACCATCTCGAGCACGGTGATCGCGATAACTGGCAGCTCTGCTGAAATCATTGCTGGTCCTGTTTTTTTTTAGCAGGCACGAACTTGACGCCGTCAGGAAGCTCCGACGGCACATTCGAGATGAACGCGCCAATCAAAGCGAGCAGCTTCGGTGCCACGTCGATATTCAAAAGCTCGTGAACCGACTCATCAGCCACGAGGCTGCCATCAAACTTGAGATCAAAGGGTTCTCCGTCGGCGTAAGTGGCACCATTGACTCCTTTAAGTGCGTACTTAAGAGCCAAAAGACTTGCGTCGTGTATTTCTTTGACTGAACGCGCTGCTTGCGCAGCCTTAATTGCCTCAACGATTTCGTTCTTTTGAACGTAGTCGAGCGGTGCAATCGTGAATGTTAGTTCGCCAATCTCGTATTTCAATCGATCCGTGGGTCGGTATATGACGGCCATGTCATCCTTCTTCTCAGGTTAAAAAGGCGACTGTTCTCAGTCAGCGAGAGCGTTTTTTGAAATGCTGCCCGTGCATTCCTGAAGCTGTTAAATTGTCGCTACGAAGATTTCTGGAGAGGCATTAGCCCCAAGTGACGCTGCAAACGAGATCGATTCTTGAATCAGTCCGTCGGCGTCCGTGTCTGAAATCTCGGTAATCGTGCAATTTGGGATATAAACAGCAATCACATTTTCTATTTCTCCCTCGGTCGACTTTGGAAGTCGTGCCGAGAAGAAGAGCGAGAAGCTCTGATCCGTTTTAAACTTCTGAAAGTTTCCAACGCTATCGTCTGGCATGTACGGATTTAAAGTCCCTGTGACTCTTCGTGATGCGATTGTCGAAGCAATGCGGCCGTTAGGGGCGCATGTCGATGTCTTGTAAGCGAGCGTGTTTTCGAGTGAGAATGAAACTTCATTCACATGCGTTTTGACGCCATCCATGAAGACACAGGCCGACAACGCGATCGGCGGCAGTACTTCGGAATACGATGGGTTATGAGCTTGCGTATGAAGATCTTGCTCGAAAGAGAGGCCTCCAAGTCCGAACGTCAGAATCGGAGTTTGACCTGTCGCGAACTGCGAAAGAGCCATCGATGTGACCCGTGTTCCGGGCATGTACTGACGAACTTTCTTTTCGTAATATCGCGTGATCGACAGTGGATCGTGTCCCACTTCGGCCGCGTGATAAACTGTAGCTGCGGAGATCACTGTTCCTGCCTCCGGAGCGTCGGCAAGCGGGACGAGCAGGGTTAGTTCGTCATCTGTTTCGTTCACCAAAATGATCGGTGACATGTGAAATTTGCCAGCGACCTTGATCATCACGATGTCGCCTGACTTCCAGAGCGACGCGTCTGTGACTTTCAGAACGGACGTGGTTGAGCCAGCAAGCGTAGCGCCTGTGGCAAGTGTTCGCTTGCCGCCAAGTGCTGATTTAATGAGTTTATCGAACTCCGGTGCACCACCTTCCGTCGAGGCCGCGCGGAACTCACAAGCTATTGTCCCTGAAGCGGCAAACATGCCGGTGCGAGGTTTGACCTGCCCGATGCTTCCGGTAAAGACGTTCCGCTCAATTGCCTCTTTACTCTTTGAAAGCTCGCTTCCTGAGCGAAGAGTTTGCAGATAACTCGAAGCGCTTTGCGGTGCTTTGTATTCGCCTTCGACGTCTTCTATTTCGATGGCCCAAGCTTGCGACTGGTTTCTAACGTCACCCATGTTTTACTTCCTATTTCGTGTAATTGATTTCAAAAACTTGAATACAAACACCTATTGACGACTCAGCCGACTCGCCGGAAAGCTCCATCGATGTCGAGAGAAGTGTCAGTCCTTGCGCTGTTCCGTTAAGATCTTGACGCTCCAAAAGCAGTTCTTCGATTGCGTCAGAAATATCGTCGAGCTTGTCGTCCAAATCAGATTTTGCATGAACGCAGGTTTCGATTCTGAGAGTTAAAGCCCGTCGGTATTTTTTATTTTCGGTCGAGTAGGGAACCGGGTCCTCTTCTTCAGTGAAGATTGAAATCGCAGGCAGCTCTTGTTTTTCGTAAGCCTCGATGCGATTCGAAAAGATGTTGTTTGAGTTGACCTCGGCGATAGTCGCAGCTTTCAGTATAGCCGTGACAGCATGTCTGATTGGCTTACGTTGCGACGCCATTACTTCTCTTTCAAAATAAACGTGATTATTCCGCCGTCCTTTTCTTGGGCGACAGAAACACGATATGTTTTCAGGCCCCGAGTCACTTCGTCTGATCGCGAGGCGGCCGTGATGAGATCTGATTGCTTGAACTCGACAGTGAGTTCGTAGGTCGAAACACCGTTGGATTCGACCCACTCACGCGCAAAGATGCCCTTAATGGTTTTTGTCGACGCACCTTGTTTAAGGGTACAATCTTCGCCGAAGTAACTTTGAGTCACTCCGGCTACCAGGGCATCAAGCGGGTGCGACATGATTACTCTTCTTCGGGTTCAGGAGTAGCGACCGTGATTTTCACGATACCCTTGTGCGAAGCAACGCCAACGCAATTTGGATATTCAACTTTCGTTTTCAAATTCGAAGAGTTGAAGTCGACCTCTGTTTCAACGTTTGGCTCTGCGACACCTTCAAGCGTTCCATAAACAAGCGCCGCAAACTCTTCTTTGTCGGCGATCGCGTACCAAACGCCCGCTGGGATGCGTGACGAAACGGCGACTTCGAGTGTTCCGGCGTAAGGGTTTACGTCGGTTGCCTTTCCTGGAACGACAGCTGATGAAGCTGTTTTGCGAGCGACGAACTCGAGGTCAGGACCGCACAAAATTACTTTTGTACGGAGATCCATAGGTTCACCCGCGCCATCAAGGAATGCTCCCATGACGATATTCGCTTGTGCGATACCTTCGGGGGTTGGTGCTAAGCCACCAACGGTGATTGAATTCGCATGGTCAGCGTGGAAGAGAGCTTTGGTATCTTTCAAAGCCGGGCCGAGCCCAGAGTTGAGAGCCAGCATCGCGTGCATACGCTTTTCGATATCGCGATGGCCAGCATTTGAAGCACGATTTGGAATTGCTTTGAGGGCTCCCAAATCGTCGTTCACGATGGCCTTTTGCGAAATACGGACAATGATACCACGCTCTTCGAGAGTGATGCGTTCTTCGCTATCTGAAAGAGCGGCGTCAGCGTAATTGTCACCTTCGGTTTTGGCCGCAAGGTTGAATCCGCTGAGGAGAATGATCGGCGTTTCTTTGAAGTCTTTCAAAGTTTGGTGTGCCGCAATTTTTCCGTATGAGAAATTTTCGGCACTTTCTTTTCCGAGAAGTTTGTTTGCGACGTTTGAAAGAAGTTCCGTAAGCGTCGCTGTGGTTACGACCGCGCGCTTTACGAACGCGTTGTCGGACTCGCCCGGATTGCGTGGCTCGATGCCTTCGATCAGCTTAACAAAGCTTGCTCGGTAAAAGGTGTTGGACTTGTCGCATGGAAAGCGTTTGGCATCGATGCGATTTAAGAGTGCAGCTTCGACTTGTTCACGAACTGTCATTTGGGCCCCTTGAGGTGAAGTTTTCGGTTGTTTTTTGTTTCGTTCTTCGAGCTTGCGGAATACCTCAGCAGAAGCCTCTTCTGCTGAGACGCCTCGACTGATTAAGTCGTGCGCGAGATCAACGGGAAAGCCAGCCGCGCGAACCGCCGTCGTGATTGAGGCACTGCGAGCACGCTCTTGTGCAATGGCTGCATCCGCATTCGCCGAAGCTTCCTTTGGTTCGCTCGCAGGCGCCGACGCTGGAGCAGGAGCTGGTTCCGGTGTTGGAGCGGGTTCTTGTGTTGGTTCGACGACTGGCTGATTCTCATTTTCCATTACTACCTCAACTGTGTTGGTTTCTTCGGCTCCAAGACTTCGAATTGAAGTTTGAGCATTTGGATCGAAATTGATTGCGACGACAGAAATCTCGCCCGGCTCCCATTTGATTGCGCGAAGAGTGCGAACCTTATCGTCGGGATTTGTGACGTCGCGATAGGTGATCACGCGATAGCCGACACTGATATTGCGAAGCACGCCGGCATAGATGTCTTTCAAGAGCTCGCGCATGTCTTCGCGAACAGACGGCTTAATCGTTGCGTAGCCTTTTCCGTCTTCAATCCACGCACGCGTAACAACGCCGGCCACGGCCATGGCGTGTTGTGCATGTTGAATCAAGAAAGGAGCGGCACCATTATTCAATCGCGTGAGATCGCATGCTTCTTCGGTTACTTCGAGTTCTTCGTCGTACTCGCCGAGATCCCAATCGAACCGACGACCCTTGTGGCCAGTCGTCCAAACAAGATCAAACGATCCGTCTTGTTCGTCAGAACCTTCGCGCAGAATGATTTTCGCTTCGGACTTTGCGAAGTGTTTTCGAACCTTAAGTGTCTTCATTTAGAAAGCTCCTGTAATCCAGCGAGTGAGTCTGGAGATTGAAGTTGACCATTCGACGTGCGTCGCGGATCGGAATCGAGAATCAGTCCGAGCTTGTCGATGAGAGCGTTCGAATCTGAAATCTCTGTGAGATGACGTTCTGGATCGAGCCCAAGTTCGCGCAAAGCACCAGGCAGCGATTGAAGGCCGGAACGCATAGCGTTTTTTGCGGCATTGATTTCGTCCAACGGAGAAATCATTTGTCGCGCTGGAGGAGTCCATTCGACAGTCGCTTGTCTTGCATCGACGCCACGGAGTTCGCAGAATCGAATGAACCTTTGAAAGGCCGGGTTCAAAAAACGAGGCACGAGCATGTGCCAACGCCAGTCCTCGATGTTCGCCCGAAACTGAAGATCGCCAAGGCGGCCTGATGAGAAATTCACGTTTGAAAGATCACCGGCAAGCGCCTCGTAGGTGATTCCGAGGCCGGCTGCGATCTCTTGAAGCGTGAGCTTACACGTTCCACCAAAGCCCTCGGGGTTCGGGATGTTCGGGAAGTTGATTGTTTCGCCGTGGTTTAAGAACGTGAAAGTGCCAGGCGAGAGTTCGAAATCTTGTTGGCGCTGCTTCTTCAACTGATCAGGTGCCAGTTGGCTTGGCTCTTGGGTGACAACACCCGTGATCGCGGCCGAAAGCTTCAGCCGCATGAGCTGAGTCCACTGAAGCTCGTTCAGCATTTTGAGTGGGTGAGCGACTGAGTTAAACCACGAGATGCCGCGATTCTGGCCAGGCCGATCTTGGCGATAGGTGTGGATGAGATCCGATGCCGGTACGAGGTGCGCTTGAAGACCGATCGTACCTTTGTCGCCGGGGTGTCTTTCGTAGATTGCGAAGTGTGATGGACGGCCGTATTCGTCCATCACAAGCCCGTTGACGAAGCTATTTGCCCCCGCGTAGATGCCCTGATCTCGGTCGCAAATGAAGTCGGCTTCGAGAATTTGAAGCCGCAGACTGTTGTTTAGAAAGACGTCGCGGCTGATAACCTCGCCG
>JAVFAU010000101.1:0-6609 GCA_034002335.1 Bdellovibrionales bacterium
CCGGAGTATAGAGGAGAAACAGAGAGGGGGCAATAGAACGCGAGGGTCTCTTCGTAGCGAAGCGATTGGCCTCGAATCGTCGCAACGAGGCTCACGAAGCAGACTGCGGGAGAACTTGGCACGTTGAGGTTGTAGTTTGCGGTTTTATCGGGATTTATAGCCAGAGTTCCGCCGCATGTGTGGTTGGGGGTCGTCGCGTAAACGACGTCGTCGGTTGTCGTGGCCAACGGAATTGCAAAGGAACACGCGGCGGAAGAGGATGCCGTCTGCACTTCTAACGGACAGTCGCCGTTGATCGCATAAGGAGGCGTGACGGGTGGCGTGTTGTTTTGATTGTTCGGACAGTCGTCGATTTCTTTTGCCGGGTTGAAGGCTGTTAAGATCGTGAGTTCGTTGTTGCCAGACCGAACATCTGCCGTCGTGGAGCCGATAACCATAGGGCGAGAAAACTGCGAGTGATCGATGTCTTCTTGCGAGAGCGTGCGGCAGGCGGCGTTGTTCAGAGCCTTGATGCCGACAACGTGGAACTCGCGATTCGCTCCCGCGGGAACGATGATCGAGGTCGTTTCACCTGGCGTGAATCCGGCTTTCCAAAGGTCGTATTTTACGACTTCCGCCTTAGCCGTATTGTAGCACGTGCGAGTCGCGGGAGATGTTTCGGGAACACGTACGAAAACAGCGAAACAGTTCACGTCCGAGAGTGAGGCCATCGAGCCGAATCCCCAGTTTGGGGCCGAGCCTCCCGAGCTTGTCGTCGCCTGTGTCGAGATTTTCGTACCGCTTGTCGCGGGCGTGTTTTTTTGAAGGCCGTCTTGAGGAATGAACGGAAATGCGATTTGCACTTTTCCTTCCTCTTTTTTCGAGGTGCAACCCGTGCCGAGAACAGCGAATGCCAGAAGGGCCGGAAACAAGAAAGCCGCCTGTTTTAACCACGAAGGATCACACTTTTTCGATATTGAACGTTCCATGTAGATGTATCGACGTTTGGCAGAAAAAGCTGAACGGCGAGGGCGGCGGTTCGAACGTTGAATCTCTGGCTAGAGTCCTGCGTGCGGTGATGATTTTCCGGGGACGCGACGTCTCATATTGACCGTCTCGAAATGAGAAGTGTTGGCCGTTTGGTTTTGTTGAGACGAGTTATCTTCGTTGGTAGGCTTCGAAGTGAGTCGGCCAGCCGGACCAATCGCGCAAAGCGAAGAGTGTTCTGAAGTAAGGAAGCTTGGCGAGCGGCCACGGCGCGTGTGGGTCTTCGGCGTAGAACGCTCTTTTTTCGTCAAGGGCGCGGAAAAGTTTGATGCGACAAACGCTCTTGGCCTGCTCCGCGACCTCGCGAAGCTGTTTGTAGCCAGGTCGATAGTGTCGTTCCCATGGCCACAAGCCCGTGAGCTGGTCTTCGATTGCGAATTCAAGTGGGAGTTGTTCGTTCACGGCCGCGCAGAATGCGGGAGGAAGACGGTTTTTCGAGATGACTTGTTGAAGCAGCTCGGGGCGGGTGAGAGCTCTTAGGTAACCAGCTGTAGCCTGTGCGGCCCGAACGGCTCGTGTGGTCGTGTTTTGATTGATCGGTTTCCATGACTCCGCTTGAATCCAGCCGTTGTCGACGTATTCGCGATACGCGCGGCGTTCGAGTTCGAGCGCCGTGAGGCCTGACATCACAAGCTGAAAGTTTTCCGTTTCAAGTAGAAGCATCGAAAGTTTTCGCACTTCGCGCAGAGCCGCGTGTGGTGCGCCGTCGGTTGCGCCTTTCATGAGCCTCACTTTGGCTGCGGAGATCAAATCGAGAGTCTCGGGAACGGGCAGGGTTGAAGGGAGTACGAACTTTCGTTTTGATACGTAGTAATCGATAGGGGACGAGTGTTCGATATCCCAGAACCGAAAAGGGTGCAGGAGTTTGAAGAGATCGAGATCGGCCTGAATGCGACCGCGCTCAAAGGCGGAGCGACCGTTCATCCAGTCCTCGCCGAGTCGGATAATGGTTTCGCGAGATTTCGGAGTGACGAGCGGCTCGCTGCGGCCTTTGTGATCGGCCTGCAAGGGGTTTGGATTCCAGTAAACAAGTGGGTTTAAAGAGTTCCCTGCATCCAGCGAAGTAACGGTCCCTTGTTCCGCCTTCGGCGCGAAGGCAGAGGCTGATTCCGACGCGAGTTCCGAGTTCGCTAAAAACTCGGCATCGGCTAGGTAGGTTTCAAGAAAGCTTTCTTGAATGGCGTCGACTTGTTCGAGGCGACCTTGGATGTGGCGGTGAAAGAGAACTTCCACCCCGAAAATATTGAAGGCGAGGAGAGTGAAACACGCCGATGCGAAATACAGCACCGACTTCAGACGGGAGATTAAACTGCTTGGGCGCTTGCCCGGGTTCTTACGTAGCTTTTCCACGCTCTCAGAGCATTGTTCATCTCAATGCGCGCAAGCTCAAGCTCCTCTCGCTTTTCTTGCAGGACTTGTTTCCAGGCATCGGTCATCGCGGCCTGGCGATCGGCTTTGTAGCGTGCCATATCGATCTGAATGGCTTTCCAGCGCGCTTGAGCCGCGACGATTCGTTCGCGAAGGAGCTGGACCCGCTCTTGATTCGCTCCGCGGGCCAAGAGGCGCTTTTCGTCCATCGCGATTCGGGCTTTTAAGATCTCGTCTGCGGAAACTTTTTTTAGTTTCTTGGCGAGTCCGACGAGCGCCATGCTGCGAATCACCCATTTCGTGGGGTCCCACTGGTACCAGCGAACGCCGTTGCGATAGTCCGCTTGAAAGTAGTGATGGTAGTTGTGATAGCCCTCGCCGAATGTCAGAACCGCGAGAGTCGCGCTGTCGCGAGCGGTGTTTTTGTCGGTGTAAGGTTGGTTGCCGAAAGTGTGGGCCGCCGAGTTGATAAGAAACGTGCTGTGTTGAGAAAGTACGATACGTGTCAGGCCGCCGATCAAAACGCCGGGCCAGAAGCCGAACCCAAGCGCCATTCCGATCAGGCCGGGAACGATAAAACCCATGAAACTTGCGATCAGGACATAGTGTTTGTCTTGAAGCATGACCCAGCGATTGCGTTTGAGGTCGAGTGGAATGACGTCGACGTCGGGGTGGCGATCTTTCAGGAGCATCCAGCCGAGGTGGGCGTGGAAGAAACCTTTTTTGATCGTGTATGGATCTTCATCCGTGTCGATCTCGCGATGGTGGCGACGGTGATCCGATGCCCAGCGGAGAGCTGAACCTTGGAATGCGGACGACGCGATGAGGAGAAAAAGAATCTGCATCCATGTCGGAACGTCGAAGCTGCGATGGGCGAAGTACCGATGGTAGCAGACGGTGATCGACAGATTTGAAATCGAGTAGGTGATAAGCAGGAACGCGGTAAGTCCCCAGCTCCAACCGTGGTTGTAAATGTACAGCGGGGTGAGAACAAACGCGAGCATCGGAGTGAGCACAAGAAAAACAGCGCTCACCCAATTGCACTCACGAGCAAATTCCTTCCAGCTGAGGTCGCGGATCGCATAAGGATGCGAGGCACGCGAAGATGTGTCGGCTGTTGGCTCGCGTTGCTGCTGGTTAAAAGACTCATTAACTGACTTGTTCATATTTCCTCGCAGGGTTCTTTGTCCTAAGCTAGTGCTTGGCGTACGAGTGTCGTCGATTCCAGTGTAGAGCATAGGCCGAGTGGCTTTCCACTTGAAAAGCTCGCGGGCTGACAAAAGACGAAAAACAGAAGGGAAATGGAGCAGTGCACATTTTGTTTCACCGATCAAAACTTGTCGGAAGTTTGACAGTTTTGTGGGTTTTTTTAGCCTTCTTTTTCGCCGCGCGCGCTCGAGCTGCGGAACCAGTGAAAACCACTGCGACAGATTCTGTGGCGGCGACTGTGATCGTTTTCATCGGCGACTCGCTCACGCAAGGATACGGCGTCAAGGCGGATGAAGCGTACCCGGCTCTTGTTGAGCGCGATTTAAAAGAACGTGGACACGCTGTGAAGGTGATCAATGGAGGCATCAGCGGTTCCGTTACCGCGGAGGCGGATCAGCGAATTCGTTGGTACCTTCGGGCGAAGCCAGACATCATCGTTTTGGCCTTGGGCGCAAATGACGGGCTTAAAGGGACGCCACCTGCGGTGATCGAGAAGAACTTAAAAAAAGCCATCGAGATCGGGCATGCGAATGGAATCAAGGTCGTAATAGCCGGGCTTAAAATGCTCTCGAACTTAGGGCCGGAGTATGTCTCTCAGTTCGAGGCCGTGTTTCCGCGTTTAGCCAAGGGCTCGGCTGCCCACAAGGTCGAATTGATTCCGTTTCTTCTTGAGGGAGTCGCTTTAGAGAAGAGCTTGAATCTTTCGGATATGCGACACCCCAACGCCGAGGGACACAAGATCATGGCAAAGCAGGTGGCGGATCGCTTGGAGCCGCTGCTCGTTAAAAAGAATCGGTAAAAGAAGCCAACGACGGAGAATGTGGCGATGATGGAAAATCATGAACAGATCGTTTTGAAAGTCGAGTCGCTTGTAAAATCTTACGCTTTGCCGAGCACGGGCGATGCGGGCTCGGGCGAAGGACGTCTTCAGGTCTTGCGCGGCCTTTCGTTTGAAGTTCGCGCCAAAGATCGTCTTGCGATTATGGGAAAGTCAGGCGGCGGAAAATCAACGCTTCTCGGGTGCCTTGCCGGACTTGATCAGCCGGACTCTGGCTCGGTCCATGTTCTCGGGCGAAATCTAAGCATGATGAACGCCAGTGAGTTGAACGCGTTTCGTGCGAGCTCCATCGGTATCGTTTTCCAGCAGTTTCAACTTCTCGATCACTTCACAGCCTTGGAAAACGTTCGGTTGCCGCTGGATCTTGCGGGTATCGATGGCCGAGAGGCCGATAGAATCGCTCGTGAAAAACTTGAGCGAGTTGGTCTTTTGGAACGAAGCCATCATTTTCCGGAGCAAATGAGTCGAGGGGAATGTCAACGTGTCGCGATTGCCCGCGTTCTCGCGACGGGGAGTCGTTTGATTTTCGCGGATGAACCGACCGGCAGTCTTGACGCGAAAACAGGACGACTGGTGATGGATCTTTTGTTCGAGCTAGCCGACGAGGCGGGAGCCGCTCTTGTGCTCGTGACCCACGATCCGGCTCTGGCTCAGCGTTGCGATCGGATTTTACGTCTTGAAGACGGGCGTTTGATCGAAGCATCCACGATGATCGAAGGGCGCGCATGAATCGGTTCTACCTTACGGACTTCAGGCGTTCGTTTCGCACATCGCTGCTGGTGATTGCGATTTTAGTTCTAAGCTTTCTTGGTCCCTTGCTTTCGAGCGTTCTGCGCTCATCGGTCGAAGGGTTTCTTCAAGAAAACGCCCGGCGTATTTTGACGGCGGATCTCGCGGTCGGTGCTTACCGTCCGTTGACGGATGCCGACATTCAGCCTCTCAGCGAACGCTTTGAAGTACGCCGTGAGGTACGAGAAATCGAATTCAATACGATGGCTATGAGTGGTGCGGGGTCGCTCATCGAGGTTCACGGCGTCGAAGCCGGGTTCCCGATTGAGGGCGAGTTCCTTTTTAAATCCGTCAACGCGGGCGCTGCGGATTCGAAGGAACTTCGAGGCAAGGCGGCCATGGGTGCCGGAGAGGTGTGGCTTACCGAAGACGCCATGCTCGCGCTGGATTTGAAGCTGGGCGATCCGCTGAGGCTCGGTCGTTCTGAATTCAAGGTTACACGTGTGATCGAACAGGCGCCTGGAATAAGTCGTTCGGGAATCGGGTTTGCGCCGAAGGCGTACATCGCGTTTGAAGAAGCGCGGCCGACGGGGCTGATGGGTTTTGGAAGCCAGGTACTACACCGCGTGTATCTTGAAACAGCGCGTGCGGTCGACCTCGAGGAGGCGAAGAAGATCGTCGGTGACGAAGAGGTCTTTCTTCGCACGCCCGATGAGTCTTTCGAGGGAATCGGGCGTTTTACGGGCTTCGTCTCGCTTTATCTTGCGGTCGTTTCGGTTTCTCTCTTCACGTTGGGGTGGGCCGCCGCGTTTTATGTGATTCGAGTGCAAGCGATTGAGCGAATGAAGTCGGCGGCGATCGCGTTGGTTTTCGGAGCCGGCACGAAAAGTCTTTTGCGCTACGAGCTTTTTCGCGCGATCGCGATGACGGTCGTCGCGGCGTTCATCGCGGGTGGGTTGGTGTATGCGGCCACTCAGATCCTTGAACCGCTACTCGCGGAAGCCCTAAGGAAAAATGTTCCGGGCGATTTTCGCATCATCGTTTCTTGGCGCGACGTTCTTGGGTTGGGAATAACGGCGTTGCTGTCGTCTGCGATTTTTACATTTCCTTTTGCCGATCGGTTGCAGCGTTCCCGGCTTGTTGATCTTTTTAAGGAGTCCACCTCGCTTGATCTCGATGATTCGAGTCAGGATACCGAGCCTTCTCGCAAAACGGCGGGACGGCGCCGTTTTGCGATTCTCGCGCTGGCGGCGGGAGCGCTCTTTGGGATTTCGATTTGGCTTACGCGAGATGCAAAACGAGGCGCGCAGTTGGCGGCGGGTTTTGTATTCGCGGCCGCCGTGATTCATGTATCCGGAATCGTCATTTTCCGAGGACTGGCCTCGGTTTCATCGAATATGAGCGGATCGATAGGATCAGTCTTGCGCATCGTCGGTATC
>JAVFAU010000102.1:0-6601 GCA_034002335.1 Bdellovibrionales bacterium
CAGACGATTGAATTCATTCACAACTCTTCGCTTCTTCACGACGACCTGATTGATCGCTCGGTGCTTCGTCGCGGAAAGCCGGCGGCGTGGTCAAAGTACACGCCGGAGTATGCGGTTTTGGCTGGTGATTATCTTTTGGCGCGCGTGATGGTGAATCTTTCGGGCCATGGCAACGTGCGTTTGATCCAATACACGGCCGAGATGATTTCGGATTTGATCGAAGGCGAATGGATTCAAGACTCTCTTGTGAAAGACTTCGCGATTAAGCTCGAAGACCTCAACCGCGTTCACAATCTTAAAACCGGATCTCTTTTTAAGTGGTGCCTGCGCGCGCCGTTCATTATGAAAGATGGCGGGGAGCGCGACGGCTTGCACGTGCAGCTCGAGGAGTGCGGTACGACGCTCGGCCTTTTGTTTCAGCGAAGCGACGATCTGCTTGATTTCGACATTCGCAACGACGAGGGCAAGGCGATTCTTGGTGACCTCAAGTCGGGGTACCTGAATTCGTTTGCGGTGTGGGTTCTTCGGGGCGTCGCGAGTGATGCTTTTGAGAAAGCGATTCGCTGTCAATCTCTGGGGGATTTCAAGCGTGCCGTCGGCGAGGCGTATTTTGACGAGCGTGCGGCCGCGTTCGATGCCGAAAACCAGAAGATGATCGAGCTCTATCACCACCGTCTCAATGGTCTGCGGGAATTCCTGACTCCCGAAGAGCGAAGCGTGGTGGAGGTCTTGAAACTCTTGCCTGAGCCTCTGTATTGGCGAAAGAAGTCGTGAGGGGTCCCCGTGGAAAACCTGGTGAATAAATCTGAGCGATACGTGACGGTCGCCGATCAAGATCCGCGTTTGGCCTCGTTGCTCGATGGCGTCGTTTCCGACCCGGAGCTGCGTCCGATTTTGATGGCGAGTTTGAATCCGGTGAACGCTCGCAATGAGTGGACGTTTGAGATGGTCCCGCTGGCGACACTCGAACGACCGTCGCTTGCTCGAGTGTGGCTCAGCGCCTTGCGACCGGACTCTTGGGTGCTTTCGCTTGGGCCGATGATCGCGTCTCTTGGTTTCACGGCCGCCTGGATGCGGGTGAACGAACAGGTTTTTCAACCGCTTTTGGCGGTGCTGACGGTGGTCGGCATCATGGCTCTGCATGCGTCGATCAATCTGTTCGGAGATTATCAAGATCACAAGCGCGGTTGGGATCGTGTCCGTCAGCGCGCGGGAGCGAGAGTGATCGCGCGCGGCTGGTTGCGCGCGCGCGATGTGCATCGCGCGGCGTGGGGCATGCTCGGACTGGCGGCGCTTGCTGGGGCCGGTATTCTTTTGGATCGCATGAGTTCGTTTGAAGCTTGGAACGGCCTGTACACGGTTTTGATTTTGTTGCCGATCGTCTTTGCCGCGCTTGCGTTCGCGGTTGCGCGCTTCGGATTTAAGTATCGCGGGTTCGCGGAAATCGCGGCTTGGTTTATGTTCGGTCCGCTTCTCACGGGCGGGTTCTTTTGGGCGATGACAGGCGCTCCGTCTTGGAAAAGCCTCGTGTTTGGTTCCGTCTTTGGGTCGCTCGCTCTGCTGAGTCTTCATCTCAAAAACTTCGAACGAATTTTGGTCGATGGACAGGCTGGAATCAAAACATGGCCTGTGCGAGCGGGTTTTGATGCATCGAAAACCTTCACGTACTTCTGTCTTGGGCTTCTGTCGTTTTCGATGGCGACCGCCGTGGTTCTAGCCGATCCCGTTGCGGAGCGGTTGATACCCGCCCTTGTATTGGCGTTTGGAATAGGGCCTCTGGCCGCGAGGGTTCGTCGTTTGGAGTCACCGCTCGCGGGAAAAATGCGCGACTTGCATCGCACGGGGCTTCGTCTTGCGTGGATGAATCTTTTGGCGTTTAGCTTGGGCGACATTCTGCGCCTTTACGGAGACGCTCTAGTTGGTTTCGTTCCATGACGGAGTTCGACTTGATCGAAGTCCCGCTCGGACAAGGAACCGCCTTGGGTTTGGTTTCCCGGGCGATGTCGAAATCAAGCGAAGGACAAAAGCCGATCGTCGTCGATTTTCTAAGCCCAAAACTCTTGCATCGAACCAAAGCGGGCGCGGACGGCGAGGCTGTCGTGAAAGCCGTGGGCGTGAAGCGAACCGCGCGCGCGGGTGTGAATGTTTTCGATTTCACGGCGGGTTTAGGCACCGATGCTTTTTTGCTGGCGCGAGCGGGATTCTCGGTCACGGCGTTTGAGCGGGACGCTCGCCTTTTTGCGCTCTTGCAAGATGGGCTTCGTCGTTGGAAAGAGGTCCACGGCGATCGCCTGGATATTCGTTTCGTTCAAGGCGACGCGCGGCTCGTCGCTCAAGGAAAACCGCATGCTGTTTTGCTTGATCCGATGTTCGAAGGCGATGCGATTGCCAGCAAGTCTCCGCCCAAAAAAGAAATGGCGACATTACGACGCATGCTCCAGACGAGTTCCGAAGCGGAGCTGGGTGAATTGATGGATACGGCCGTGCGTTTGGCACAGGCGCGCGTGATCGTGAAGCGCCCAAATGGGGCCGCGAGTTTGCGGCCTTCTGCGGATATGCAAGATCGTCTCTTCTCGGTCGACCCGGTTCATAGCATCGACGGCAAAACGGCCCGCTTCGACATTTATTCTTGTCGATAGCGGCTGGGATGGGCAGGCTTAAGCCGTATGAATCAAATATCCAAGACTAAAACCCCTTGGGTGACTCGCAACACGCTCTTTGCCGTGCTTCCGATTGGCGGCACGCTCGCGAGTCTCCTTCTGCTTTGCTCTCTTTACTATTGGTTAATGCCGGTTGCGGCTCCCACCCGTATGTCGGCGGATTCGGTTCGTTGGGCTTTTGGCTCAAGCGATCTTGCGGCGACAGTAGGTGCCTCGCTTTCCGGTGTGTGGGTCTTGCTTTTAAAGCTCGCGGCAGTTTCGAAAGATGTGCTTGCGAGCCTTGGCTTTGAGAACTTGGGCACGCCGACCGCACTGAGCGCCGCGACGTCGGTTTGGTTCATGATCGCGGCTCTCGCGTTGTTGTGGCGGCAGACGTCGTGGTGGCTCGCGCTTCTTGTGGCTCTGAACCCGGTGATGCTGTGGACGGCGGTGGTCCCGAACGGGACGACTTTGTTGTTATTCGTTCTCGCTCTTGTTGGATGGTTGGCGCGTCCCGAAATTACGTGGTCGTCGAAACGCCCGCTCTGGCTCTTGGGAGTCTTCTTTCAAGGGGTGGCGTGTTCGTTGAGCCCGGTCGCGTTTTTCTACGTTCTTTGGGTTCGCATGCGCCGTCGCTATATCGACTTCACGGCGCGTTCAATTGCGATGATCCGATCGACCGTGTTTGTTGTCGGTCTTGGCGCTCATGCTTTTGTCGCGGGGTTGATCGGTGTGTTCACAGGGGAGAGCGTTTCGTTTTCGAAGCTTCCGCTCGCGAACTTTTTAAATGACCTGAGGAACGAAGACTCGCTTGGCGCTGGCTTCTTCTTTTTTGGACCGCATGCGGATTTCGCGCGTGGCGAGACGTTCATCGCGCTGGTTGCGACGACCGTCTTTGTCGTCGCTCTTTTGAGTGCGGAGAAGCTGGGGCACGAGGCACCTTCGTTGAAGCTCCCGAAACAGTGGCTTTCGCGCTGGGTTTCCGTGCGTACGCTTGTCGCGGTCGTGGTCGCGTTGGTCGCGCTTCTGCCGCTCCTAGCGGGATTTTCTCGCGGCTGGAGGTTGGCGCATCCTGGATGGAACACGGTTCTCGAGGACTTTGGCTCGAATCTTCAGCGAGGCGTGCCGGCGGGCACGGTGGCTCTTGTCGCGACGGCGACGGAAGAGGCGATGGTTCGATACGCGGGTGAGTTGACCGAAGAACGTCGTGCCGTGCCGTTACGGTTTATCAATTTACGTGAACCGGCCACGCGTGAACGCCTTAAGAAGTTGGTGCCTCAATACGATGATCAGGCTTTTTTCGAACAAATCGACGCGGGGAACATTCGCGATCAAGTCAGCGGTTTCGAGGCGTTTTCCCAGAATGTGCTCGCGCCGAACCTGAAAAAAGGAGTGACCTTCTGGTTTATGCAGATGCCGAATCTCGCCGAGGGAGCCGGCGCGTTTTACATGGGGAACGGGCTCTTTTTACGCGGGCATCAAGGACCGACTCAAATCGATTTCAGTCGAGAGGCCTTGCGGACGACGCATATTCGTTCGCGCATCGAGATTCGCGAGTACGTGCGTGAAGCGGACGCGATGGGCGCGGTGAATGTGCCGATTGAGCAAAGCGTGTATCGTCGTTACGCGGATTATCACGTCATGCGCGCACGTCTGATCGAGCGAGAAAAACCGCGTGCCGACTGGCGGCGGATCATGCGTGTCGAGTACTACGCGGCCTTGAAGAAGGTGCCGTGGATCGAAGAGGCTTACAATCGCTTGTGTGTCGAGGCGCCACCCGAGATGTCTCCGAGCCCGGTTCAAAACGAACGGCAACAGCCGCCCGAAGAGCTGGACGCGTGTATCGAAGCGGCGAAGTTGTTCAATTCTACTTTTTAGCCAATTGTGGTCGAGGGCCTGGTCGATTTCAGATGCTGGCGTATCTTTCACGAATCGCCTTGCGGTCAGGTTTGCCGCGCGTGTTACGTGGTATCGAAGTCGTGATAAAAATTCGATCTGGCAGTTTGAAGCTCGCGAGATTTCCTTGGAGATGGTCGAAATAAAAGCGTACGAGCTCTTCTTCGGAGAGTGTGCGATGGGCTTCTCCGCTTGCCGCGGAGGTTTCGATCAAGAGGACGATGGCTTCTCCAAGGCGTGAATCAGGTAAGCCGATACACACAGCGTCTTTCGTTCCCGTAATCTGTCGTGCAGCGGTTTCGATATCTTCGGGTGAAACCTTAACTCCTCCTCGGTTGATCACGAAATCAAGTCTTCCACTGAGAGTTAGCTCTCCTGATGAATTTATTTTCCCGATATCGCGGGTTGCGAAGACGACGGATGTTGAACCGTCTTGTTGTAGGGGTAGAAACGTCTCTTTGGACGCTTGATTGTGGTCATGAGTATGAATTTGCAGTGAGGGATAAACCAAAACCTCGGATTCTTCCGTTGTCTGAAATCTTGCTCCCCACCCGGAACCGACGTTGCCCTCGTCGTATTCGGCCGTGACTTCATGACCGCTGATCCAGCTCAAGGTTTCTGTCGTTCCGTAGGTGTGAAACAAGCGTGCTTGCGGACTTTTGCAGTGAATCCAATGCAGAACTCTTTGCGCTAACGAGTAAGAGAGCTTTGTCGATCCGCAATGAACGCGGCGGAGGGAGGATCCATTTGGAGGGACGCTGAAGTGAAGGGCCTGTTCCCAAAGATAGGGAACAGAGCTCACGAACGTAATTTGATGTTCGTCGATTGTCGGCCCGAACCGCATTAAGTTTTCGGAGAAAAAAGGACGATCGATATGAAGATGGCATCCCGAGAGAAGTGGAAAAAGGGAGTTAGAGATAAGGCCGTGGCTGAAGTGGGTCGGCAATAGGCAGAGTGTGCGTTCGAACTCAGCGGTTGGGAGTATAGAGCGAAGAAGTTTGAACTTCTCGGCTACCGCTTCAAGTGAGTGGGCGACGGCCTTTGGTGTGCGTGTGGAGCCAGATGTGAATAAAATGATGCGAGCACTCTCGCCAAAGGGTACGGATCCGGAAAGGTTTGAATTTGTTGTTGATGAAATTTTGCCGTTTGAGTGCAAGCCATCCGAGAGCAGGGAGTGTGTGGCGCCGATCAGGCGCGAGAATTCGTTGATGTCTTCGTCCGTGTAGAAGGGGCCAACGGGAGCGACGCAGACGTCCAGGGCCCAGAGCGCCAAGAGATGGATGTAAAACTCGACACTGTTGCACATGAAAAGCAAAACGCGATGACCCTTTTTAAGACCGCTTTTACGAAGGTGTCCCATGGTATGGAGAATTTGCTCTTCAAGATCGGATGCCGTGAGATTTTTTTGTTGTTGGCTTAGATCGCAAATAGAACCAAGGTTGAAACCACGTTCATAGAACGCCCTCAAAAGAGCTTGGTCGTTGGAGGCGGCTTGGTCTTTGCTCATATCGACTTTTACTTTACATGCAAGGCCCAAGATATAAACCTAACTTCTGATGATTTCCTCTTTCATAATCGGATTTTTTGGAGCCTTGGCACGAGCCCAGTTTTTGAGGTTTGGTCGCATTGGCTTTGTCGGTTTCAATGTCGTGGTACTTTGGTTTTTCTTTGAACTCGGCGCCCTGACAATGATTTTTGTATCCTTGCTTAACTATGGTTTGGTGCGTTCCGGGCGAGTGGGAATAAGTATAGCGGTGAGTTTGACGCCTCTACTTTTCTTGAAGATGCTGACGGCGGGAACGGGGACTTCGTCGTTTTGGTTGCCTTTCGCACTGTCCTTTTTCTGTCTTCAACAAATTGGAGCTGTTGTTGACTGCGGCCGTAGTGAAGGTGAGACACGCAAGATTCACCTGCTCGATTGGTTGAGTTTCTCCTTATTTGCACCGTGCATGCTTGCTGGACCTATTTTGCGACTTTTCGATTTTCTCAAGATACTAAGGGAAACCGATGAGGGAGAGTTTCATCTTCATCTTGGTTGGGATAGTTTTGGGTATCTCTTGCAAGCG
>JAVFAU010000103.1:0-6597 GCA_034002335.1 Bdellovibrionales bacterium
AAGCGATTTTGGTTGGGATTACGGATCATAATATTTCGATGCTAAAAACGCTCGCGTTGATTGACGACGAGGTTCCGGGTCTCGTTCCTCGAAATTTCTCTGACGAACTTGATCATGACATTCAACCCGAAGACGTGCGTCGCGCTCAGCTCGCGGAAGAGGGATTTGAGGATGATGAAACGTCGACCGACAACTTCGCGATGAAGGGCCTCGGTGAGGTCCGCGATATGGTTACGACTCGCCTTGGAGCAAGGAAGTTTCAATGAGACTCATCGCTTTCTTCTCGTTTCTGGTTTCGGCGGTCATTCTTCTGATCGCGGATAGCGCGTTGGCACAGGTGACTTTGCCGACCGTGAACCTTGGGTTCAAGACGACTCAAAACCCGAACGAGGTCGTGAATACCGTCAAAATTATTCTCCTCATGACGGTCCTGACGCTCGCGCCGGCCATCTTGATTATGATGACTGGGTTCACGCGTTTCATCGTCGTACTTTCATTCATGAGGCAAGCGATGGGAACTCAGCAGATGCCGCCGAACCAAATCTTGGTTGGCCTGGCTCTGTTTCTGACTCTATTCATCATGCGACCTGCTTTTGAAGAGGTGAACCAAAACGCGCTTCAGCCGTTCTTGAGCAACAAAATCAATCAAGAGCAGGCCATGGACGCGGCATTGGTTCCCCTGCGTCGGTTCATGTTCAATCAAACGCGAGATTCCGATTTGAGCCTTTTTGTGAAACTCGCGAAAATCGACACGCCCAAACCGCGTCAAGATGTTCCGACTGTCGTTCTTATTCCCGCTTTCATTATTTCAGAACTGAAAACCGCCTTTCAGATCGGATTCATCATCTACTTGCCGTTTCTCGTGATCGACATGGTCATTGCGAGCGTCTTGATGGCCATGGGTATGATGATGCTTCCGCCGGTCGTCATTTCGCTTCCGTTTAAAATCATGCTCTTCGTTTTGGTGGACGGCTGGACGCTGCTCATCGGTTCGATGGTGAAGAGTTTTGGTTGACGGAGATTAGAGGACTAAAATGACAGAAGAACTTGTCATGCGCTTGGGGCAGGACGCTTTGAAAACGACGGCCATGGTTGCGGCTCCAATGTTGGGCTCGGCCTTGGTGATCGGTCTTGTGATCAGTATCTTTCAGGCGATCACGCAGATTAACGAGGCGACGCTGACGTTCGTTCCCAAGATGATCATCATCGCGCTGGTGTTGGTCCTCGCCGGACCGTGGATGATCGACATTCTCTCGACCTATACGGTTGGTTTGTTTGAGAACTTGTCGACGTACGTGCGTGAGTAACTTTTGATTTAAAGGGATATCGCGTGCCACCGTTTCAGCTCAACGAAACAGAGATCATGATCTTCGGTTTGGCGCTGATTCGCGTTTCATCGTATTTTCTCGCGTGGCCTCTGTTCTCGCAGATCGGGGTTCCGAACCCGATTAAAGTTCTTCTTTCCCTCTCGGTCACGTTCTGCATTTTCGCCGTTATTCCACGCACGGGCATCGAAAACGCGAGTTTCGAAACCGGTCTCATGTGGCTTGTCATAAAAGAAGTCGCCGTCGGTTTGGTGCTCGGATTCATCAGCCGTCTTCTGTTTTACGCGGTCGAGGTTGGCGGTCATATCATCGCGGTTTCCATGGGACTTGCGAGTTCGACGGTTTTCAACCCCGCAAGCGGAACATCCTCGACTGTGGTCGAGAAGTTCTATCTGGTGCTTTTGACGCTCTTGTTCTTGGGGCTCAACGCGCATCACACATTTCTCTCGGCTATGGTCGAGAGTTTCACTGTAATTCCAATCGCCCCAACGGGCATTGATCTTGCTGCCTTTAGTAGTCAGAAGGGTGGAGGTGAGATGATTCAAGCGGTGATGGTTTCGGGAATCAAGATGGCGGCGCCTGTAATGGTCGTTATCTTCTTCCTAAACGTCGCTATGGGGATCATCGGCCGAGCTGTGCCGCAGATTAACGTTCTCGTGACTTCGTTACCAGTCAATATCCTGGCTGGACTCTTGGTCATGATCGTCACTCTTCCGGCACTCATGCTTGGTCTGGACCGGGATATGGCCGGTTTCGCCGACATGCTTTTCAAACTTATGCGTTCTATGTAGAGCGCGGATGTTTGAATGGCTCATCCAGGATGGATGAGTTCTGAACCTAGGACGGGCGAGGAATGGCTGACGATCAGCAAGAGAAAACCGAAGAGGCGATACAGCAGCGGCGCGAAGATTTTCGCAAACGCGGCCAAGTTGCTCAAACTCGCGAGCTTGCGAGCGTTCTGGCCTTGCTTGGGTCGGCGCTGCTTCTCTGGGTGCTTGGGCGTTTCTTGTTGCAACAAGTTTCAGATCTCATCACTTACACGTTGGGTCTCAACTTGGTCGAAGCGATTCGTTCGAACCAATTCAAACCGATCGTATTTTTTGCGCTCACGAAAATGGCCTTCCTCATCGGGCCTATTCTCTTGATGCTCGCGGTTCTTTCAATCGCATCGACCGTGCTCCAAGTAGGGCTTCTGCATAACGAAGAGGCCATGAACTTCAATCTCGACAAGATCAACCCGATCAACGGTTTCAAGCGCATTTTCAGCATGAAGTCGGTGGTCGAGGGAATTAAGTCGCTTTTAAAGCTCGTGCTCGTGATGGCCGTCGTCTACTGGCTTGTAAAAGACGAAATGCAGGTTCTCCCGCGCCTTAGCTTTCTTTCGGTCGAACAGATCATGTCGTACACGGGAAGTCTGACCGTCAAGCTCCTGGCCGGTCCGGGCACGTTCATGGCGACGATCGCGATTGCCGACTATCTGTTTCAGCGTTGGGACCTCGAAAAGCAAATGCGCATGAGCAAGCAAGAGGTCAAAGAAGAGCATAAGTCGCGCGAAGGTGATCCGATGATCAAAGCTCGCATCCGTCGCATTCAGCGCGAAATGTCGAGCAAACGCATGATGCAGGATATTCCAAAGGCCGACGTGATTGTGACCAACCCGACGCATATCGCATGTGCTCTGGTTTACGATCCGGCCACAATGGCCGCTCCCCAGCTTATCGCAAAAGGCAGCGGCGCGATTGCGGAAAAAATCAAGGAGATCGCGCGTGAAAACGGCGTGCCCGTTATGGAGAACAAGCCGCTGGCGCGCGCGCTCTTTAAAACACTCAAAATCGGACAAACGGTGCCGCGCGAACTCTTCACGGCGGTCGCTCAGGTTCTTTCATACGTTTATCGGCTTAAACGGAAGGTTGCACGTTAATGGATGAGGTCTTTCAGTTCCTCAAACGATTTGAGAAGTACGCCAAGAACGTCGATCTCCTGATCGCGATTGCGATCTTGAGCGTCCTTGCGGTCATGATCATTCCGTTGCCCGCGGTATTGCTCGACCTTGCCTTGACCTTGAGTCTTGCATCTTCGATTTTGATTCTTCTCGTCTCACTTTACGCGAAAAAGGCTTTGGAGTTTTCGGTCTTTCCAAGTCTTCTTCTTTTGACGACGCTTTTTCGACTCGCTCTAAACGTCGCGACCACGCGTCTGATTTTAAGTGAAGGCCATAACGGAGAAAGCTCGGCGGGTGCGGTTGTCCACGCGTTCGGAAGTTTCGTTGTCGGCGACAACTATGTTATCGGCTTTATCCTCTTCTTGATCCTCATCGTGATCAATTTCGTCGTTATCACCAAGGGTTCCGGACGCGTCGCCGAAGTCGCGGCACGTTTCACATTGGATGCGATGCCTGGTAAGCAGATGTCGATCGACGCCGACTTGAACGCGGGATTGATCAACGAGGAGCAGGCGAAGAGACGCCGTAAAGAAATCGAAGGCGAAGCGGATTTCTACGGAGCCATGGACGGTGCCTCGAAGTTCGTTCGCGGCGACGCGATCGCCGGTATTTTGATCATGGCCGTGAACATCATCGGCGGTCTCTTGATCGGAATCCTCCAGCACGGTCTTGATCTTGCGACAGCCGCTCAGACGTACACGAAGCTTACAATCGGTGACGGTCTTGTCACGCAGATCCCGGCGCTCATTATTTCGACGGCCGCAGGTATTATCGTGACTCGCACGGGCGACGAGGAGGCGATGGGGAATGAACTCGTTTCCCAGCTCTTCATGAATCCGCGCGCTTTGTATATCGGGGCGGGAGTGATCGCGTTCTTGGGTGCGATTCCGGGGCTTCCGGGAATCCCTTTCTTCGTGTTGGCTCTCGGATTCGCGGGAATCGCTTGGATGGTCGATCGCTTTGCGAAAGAAGACCAGGCCGACAAGCAGCGCAAGGCCGAAGAAGAAGCCGCGAAGCCAGTGAAAGAAAAAGTCGAAACGCTCTTGCCGCTTGATCTTGTCGAACTCGAAGTCGGTTACGGCCTCATCAACATCGTCGAAAGTCAACAGACAGGGGATTTGCTCGAGCGCATCGTCGCGATCCGCAAACAGTTCGCGCTCGACATGGGCATCATCGTTCCGAGTATTCATATTCGCGACAACCTTCAGCTCGACCCGGGGGAATACCGTGTTCTGATCAAGGGCAACAAAGTCGGCGGTGGAAAACTTCGGCCGGATTATCTCTTGGCCATGGACCCAGGCAATACGAGTTCGCAAGTCGACGGTATTCCGACGCGCGAACCTGCTTTCGGTTTGGACGCGCTCTGGATTGGGAAGTCGTCAAAAGAAGAGGCAGAACTCGCCGGCTACACGGTTGTCGATTTGCCGACGGTCATGGCGACGCATCTTACGGAAATCATCCGCACGCACGCGCACGAGCTTCTGGGGCGTCAAGAAGCGGCCTCACTCATCGACAACCTCAAGAAGTCGTATCCGAAGGTGGTCGAAGACCTTATTCCGGAACCGATGTCAGTCGGTGGCGTGGTGCGAGTTCTTCAAAACTTGCTGCGTGAGCAGGTTTCGATTCGCGATCTGTTGACGATCTTTGAAACGCTTGCGGACGAGGCTCAGCGCACGAAAGACACGGATGTTCTAACCGAGAACGTGCGCAAGGCTCTCGCACGCGGGATTTCGTCTCGTTACAAAGACGAGAACTCACGCGTCAACGTCTTGAACTTGGCACCGAACCTCGAAGAGATGGTTTCAAATTCACTTCTCCAAACGGATCAAGGGGTTCAGCTCGTTATGGACCCTCGCGTGGCGCACGACATGATCGAAGGCATTGCGGGCACGATCGAGCGCAATCCGGAAATCGCAGGGCAGCCGATCTTGCTGGTGAGCCCGACCGCGCGCCGTCACATAGCGAAATTGACGAATCGATTTATTCCTCAGCTCGTCGTGCTCTCGCATAACGAGATTTCTTCAGATGTTAACGTACGTTCCGTAGCAACGGTGGAGATCGCCCATGCGGGTTAAGAAATTCGAAGCCAAGTCGATGAAGGATGCTCTGAGAATGGTGAAGTCCGAACTCGGGCCAGACGCCGTGATTCTTGGCGCAAGAGAAAACAAAAGGTCGTTTGGCTTAGCCGGTGAATCTTCTTTTGAAGTCACGGCCGCCGTATCGGAGGCGACGCTGCAAAAAAAGCAGTTCACGGAGTCGCGTTTGAAAGAAGCGGACCGAGAAAAGTTTCGCGTGTCTGACGCTCGCATGCAAAAGCGCATGATCGAACGCATGGTTGAAAAGCGTTTGATGGAACGTGGAAATACGGCAATGGGCATGGGCGCTCAGGCGAGACCCGTGGACAAGCCGATGGGGCACGAGCCAAGAGCGACTGCTGGCCCTCGGCCGATTACGAAGATCAATTATATCGATATTCAAGATGAAGCCCCGGTTGAACCAACGCAGGTTTACGCTCGTCGCCCACAGCGTCCCGTCGTTCAAGGCGGTATGGAGGTCGTTTCAGCGGCTCCTCCGCGCGCGCGTGCGACGGCGCAGGCCGCGGAACGGGCGGCGGTTCCGGCTCAAGCGCAAGCTCGCGTTGAAACACGGGTTCCGACAGCCGACGTGCGCGGAAAGATCCGCAATCTCGCGCGTGAGGCGTGGGAAGCCGGTCGCCCCGTAGAGCCCGCGAAGCCTAAGCAAACCGAGATCGCGCGCTCCGCGCACGCGGCAGGCCCTGCTTCGGCGGAGATCGATTCGCTTAAGAGTGAAATCCAACGCCTTCAAACTTTGATCGAAGGCTTTCAAAAAGTTCCTCAAACGTTTCAAGGAGCGTCTCATCCGGGTTCGGAATATGGGCTCTCATACGATTTCAGTCGCAGTTACCAAAAGCTCGTCGAATCCGGCCTTTCAAGCGAGTTGGCGGGCGAGATCCTGACACGTGCTTCGCAAGAAATCGATCCGATCAACGCCAAAAAGCCCGCGATTGTCGAGGCATGGGTCGCGAAGTGGTTCTTGCAGAACATTTCGATCTGCGCGCGACCTCTTTCCGGAAAGATGCATGTCTTTGTCGGTCCGATGGGAAGCGGAAAAACTTCGCATCTCGTAAAGACGGCGGCACAGCTTGTGATTCGCGACAAAAAACGCATCGCGATTGTTTCGACGGACACGACAAAAGTAGGCGCTGTGGATCAGCTCAAGATCTACTGTCAAATTCTCAATGTTCCGTTTGCGGTGATTCGCGACAAGTCGGAATGGGCATGGCTCGAGTCTCAGCTTCAGAACGTCGAT